>NZ_JAUBSX010000043.1:0-57953 GCF_036704885.1 Microcoleus sp. F4-D5
CTAGTCTGGGCATCGATCTGTTCTACCTTCTACATCTACATATAAATGGTAGCTCTATTCACGCCCAAGTGTACTAGTTTGATGGTGCTGCGTTTTAATAATTTATAGTCCGGGTGTCTCTTCAAAAGCTCTGACAGCCACTCTTTTTGTTTCTTGTTCACGGTAAAAATATCTTTCAATAATTTTGCTTCCTATCCTGTTGACTGCGCTAGCAGGGATAATATCAAGTGCTGGTTGTTTTCTACCGAAAGTTAGAACTGTTGGCTGTAATTGCTCGTTCCCAAGACTGAACTAACACTGAGTAATTTTGATTTAAGCTTATTTGTCTGGCAACAGTAAGTTGTAGCTACAAGTCAGGTCAGATTTAATTGCTCTTGCGATCGACTTTTGCATTCAAATACATACTTATGAATTTTGAGATTAAATTTTTGATAGCACAGGCTAACTCTACTCCAGTTATCGCTCAAACCCAGAGGAGAACCCAGCAACCCACACCCCGATCGTCAATCGACTTAGGCGGTCTCTTCCAACAATACAATAACCCGGATGGATATCTAACAATAGGAGCGCTGATATTCCTCCTCTTACTGTCTCGGTTTCTGGGGAATAGAAAGGGTAAAATTACCACTGGCAAAGTGTGCGGAACTTCCGAAAAGATGGCAGCTACTCAGCTTGCCTTGAAACAAATTAAAGAGCGCAAACACAATAAAGTCACGCTATGGTGTGGCAGCCCTCGCTATTGGTGGAAGGGCAAAAAACTTAGGGGTTTTGTTACCACTATTCAGACAGCTTTTGGTTCTCCACCGACTGTTTGGCTCCCTCATGCAGAACGATCGACTTTAGTAATTGGAGCGCCCGGATCGGGTAAAACTTTTTCTACAATCGATCGGGCGCTAGAAAGTGCAATGGTGCAAGGATTTCCGATTATTCTCTACGATAAGAAAGGAGATGTGCGATTCGTTGGCTAGAAACCAGTCTCTTAAAAAGGACATGGAGGATTAGCCGCAAGGTGTGAACCTTGACAACTTGATAGCCATGTCGGTGAGCCAAGAAACACTTTGACCGGAGCCACACGGTCGTTAAATAAACGATCATGGCACTTGGCAAGTCCGACCCCGCAGGTGCAGCGGTGAAAGCACGACCCCCACGGTAGAGACTGGACATCAATCCGTGAAGCGGGGCGAAAGACGGTAATCAGGCAGCCTAGCTTGACATCCCGTTAGCAGGAACCCATGAGTAGCGAAAGCAAAGATGTGTTTGAACCATCGTTATCTTGAACCAGCGAAATTAGGTTGACTACGCTGGAGCCAAAAGGCAAAGGATATGGAGCTGGCAAGTGTCGCCGTGACCAGCAAGCACTTCCGCTAAACCCGGTGGAGAGCATCACTCTAAAGGTTCAATCAATGGCTATCAGGAACGAAGTAACCCCCGTCTATCTCTCGGATGGTCGAATATCTGAGAAGGTTCCAACCGCATGATAGACGGGGGAAGGATTGAGTCAGAAGCGAATGCCTGGGGTAATGCCCAGGATAGGCCCACGGACTCACGGTGATTTGGAATGAATAGTCACAAGTAGCAGTGAATATGTCTAAAACGAGTGTAAAGACTACGGTGGAATGGCAATCGATCGACTGGCGCAAGCTGGAACGTCGAGTGTTTAAGCTGCAAAAGAGAATATTCAGAGCCTCACAGCGTGGTGATGTTAAAGCCTGTCGCAGACTCCAGAAAACATTGATGAAGTCCTGGTCTGCAAGAAGTCTTGCTGTCCGACGAGTGACCCAGGATAATCAGGGGAAAAAGACGGCTGGTATAGATGGGGTAAAAGCCCTTACACCCCAGCAGCGACTTTCCCTGATTGAACAACTAAAACTGGGTACAAAGGCAACACCAACGCGACGGGTTTGGATTCCTAAACCCGGAAGTAATGAAAAGCGTCCTTTGGGCATTCCAACGATTAAAGACCGAGCCTTGCAAGCGCTGGTTCTTCTGGCGCTAGAACCGGAATGGGAAGCTCGCTTTGAGGGCAACTCATACGGTTTTCGTCCGGGACGCTCATGTCATGACGCGGTAGAAGCAATTTTTAACGCAATTCGCTACAAAGCCAAATATGTGCTAGATGCAGATATTGCAAAATGCTTCGACCAAATCGACCATAAAGCTCTTCTTGACAAGCTGAACACATCCCCAACTATCCGTCGCCAAATCAAGGCATGGCTTAAGGCAGGGGTAATGGACAGCAAAACCCTGTTCCCCACAGAAGCAGGTACACCTCAAGGTGGCATCCTATCGCCTTTACTGGCAAATGTGGCGTTACATGGAATGGAAAATCGGATCGAAGAAGTCTTTCCGAGGCTAGTAGCTAGCTCAAGGGAAACTTGGTTTCATAAAAAGGGTGAATATTTCAACACTCCGAACCTAATCCGATACGCCGATGATTTCGTGATTCTCCACGAAGATTTAGTCGTCGTCCAAAAATGTCATGAAATCATCGCTGACTGGCTAAATGACATGGGCTTGACACTGAAACCAAGCAAAACTCGTTTAGCTCACACGCTGAATGAGTATGGTGATGAACAACCGGGGTTTGATTTCCTCGGCTTCAACATCAGACAATTTCCAGTTGGTCAACACCAAACAGGAAAGAACACAATAGGCAAACCGCTTGGTTTTAAGACAATCATCACCCCAAGCAAAGCGAAGCAGAAGGAACACTATGAGGCAATTGCAGAAATCATCGAAGCTCACAAAGGTGCAAACCAAGCAACGCTGATAAAACTGCTGAATCCTATTATCTCAGGCTGGTCGAACTACTACTCAACGGTAGTTAGTAAGGAAGCCTTTTCGCATCAGGATTACCTCATCTTCCAAAAGCTAGGGGCTTGGGCAAGACACCGCCATGCTGATAAATCCTGGGAATGGATCTCACGGAAATATTGGCAGACAATCGGCGGGGATCAATGGGTGTTCGCCACGCGCTCAGAGGATAAAGACCCTCAAATACTGCGTAAACACAACGCAACTCCTATCGTTCGACATATCAAAGTGAAAGGCGATGTGAGTCCGTTTAATGGCGACTTCATTTACTGGAGTACAAGAATGGGTAAACACCCCGAAGCCCCTCATAGAGTTTCCAAGCTCTTGAAGTGGCAAAAGGGAAAGTGCGCCCTCTGCGAATTGTTTTTCAGATACGGAGATGTGATGGAAATCGATCACAAAATCCCTCGCTCACAAGGCGGTAAGGATGAGTATCGAAATCTCCAGCTACTACACCGTCATTGTCACGATGTTAAAACAGCCCTCGATAGAGTGGCTGGTGGTGTGCATGACAAGCACCAAATCACTGAGGAGCCGGATAAATCGAAAGGTTTACGTCCGGTTTTGAAGCCGAGTACAAACGGTGACGTTTGTGCTTAGGTAACCAGCTCAAACTCCACGCACCTCTGGCAGCGCGGTATGGCTACCAAGTGTGGGTATTTGCACCGGGAGAACCTTATTCAGGCATCATTAATCCCCTCGACTTTATGAAGTCCCCTCAAGATTCGGTCATGGCTGGGGAAATCGGTCAGGTTATTAATAGAAATGCAAGTTCAGGCAATGGAAAAAGTGATGAATTTTTCTCAAAAGCTGGAGACTTATTGGCTAAAGCACTCCTTCAATTAGTTAAGGGTTCTAGGTATCCAGATATGGCAATGCTCTATGCAATTTTGAGGTTGCCAAATTTGGTAAAGCGGATTGACTATGCGGTTCAATCTCGTCAAATTGATGAGTGGGTTGCCACCAGCTTCAACCAATTTTTGAGTGCCAAAGAAGCAGAAAAAACTATTTCGGGAATTCTGACGACAGCGGCCGGAACCTTCAGCAGTTTTATCCAAGCTGACCTGTTGCGAGCATTTTTGGGAAAGTCGGACATCCCGACGAAAATAGAAGGCCGACAGATGATTGTTTTCAAATTAGATGACGAGCGGCGCTCCGTCGTGGGGCCTCTGCTTGCAGCAGCGATTCACCTCCTGGTTGTGTCCAACTTAAGCCGCCCTCGGAAAGATCCGCTGGTTATTTCCCTCGATGAATTTCCCTCCATTCGATTGGATCGGATGCCGCAGTGGATTAACGAATATCGCTCGAATGGAGCTTGTTTCATTCTAGGAATTCAGAGTTTGGAGCAACTGTATGAAGGGTACGGAGAGAAAATGGGGGCGGCGATCGCCTCTGCTTGCAGCACTCATATTTTATTCAATCCGGGTAACACTGATACTGCAAAAAAATACTCCGAACGCTACGGAGAAAAAGAAGTTTTGCTGAAAAGCAAGTCCACCAGCCGTTCAATGGGCGGCCAATCTCAAAGCAATCAATCTATTAGTTGGAACGAGTCGCTTCAAAAAATGCCGTTGTTTTCGGTGGACGAAATTTTGCGGTTTCCCCAGGGGCGGTGTGTAATTACGAACCCCGGCTACAGTTCCGGCGGCGAGGGGTCAATTCCTTACGCGCTGACTATACCTATTCCCAAAGCAGACTTGCAGCGGCAAAGCGAGAGCGAGGCTCTTTGGGATGCAGAGGTTAGGCTACGGCTGGAGAGTCGGGTGCAACTTGCAAGTCTTGACCAGCTTACCGCCGCTTTGTACGATCGCATTGAGGAAGCAGAACGGATGCTGC
The DNA here is from genome assembly GCF_036704885.1 of Microcoleus sp. F4-D5. Classification (NCBI taxonomy): domain Bacteria; kingdom Bacillati; phylum Cyanobacteriota; class Cyanophyceae; order Oscillatoriales; family Microcoleaceae; genus Microcoleus; species Microcoleus sp. F4-D5. The sequence goes on from NZ_JAUBSX010000043.1 coordinate 4,651, forward strand.
CTCTGCCAGACGCCGGAGGTAACGTTCCATCCCAATCGCCGACGCCGCCAGCTTCTCTCAAGAAATTTGGCTCTGACCCGCTAGACTCAGTTGTCAGTAAAACTGGGCGTTCCAGGCGGGTTTTTGCCACGGGTGATATTGGCAAGCGCTAGGCTGGTGGGGGAGCAAATGGAAAATTTTCCATCAGTGGACATCTCCTAAAAAGAATCTTCAGCGGTTCGATCGATGTAGGGGTGAAGCAAGGGGGCGACAATTTATGCTAAAAACCCAATATTTTAGACCCAAATGCTTCACTCTTAGCCCCACAGAAGGATAAAGAACCCCCATACCTAATTTCTTTTTAGGAGATGTCTAGTGTTGAGTGGAAGTTGGGATTGATGCGGATAGCAACAATCGCGATGGAAAATTTTCCATCAGTGTTGACTGGAAGTTGGGATCGATGCGGATAGCAACAGTTGCGATCGCATTCTTAGCTAGCGACAATACTTTAAATCTCTAGCTCTGGAATTTCCTCAATGTCGAAATCAGTTAGGGACGCGAGCGCAGGCGGTGATGTTCTTCGAGCAGCAACAGGCGATCTCGCCTGTCTGGCCAGCAGGGACGCGAGCCAGTTTTTCGCCTCTGCGTGTTGTCGGCTGTCCCAACTGATGAGGTGTCTCGTCCCTGGATGGGTGGGGTGCAGCGCTAACACGGTCAGCTTGATATTTTCTGGTGGCAGCGAGAGAGATTCGGCTGCTGTCCACAATTTTACTCGATCGCACCAATTTAATGCAGGATGGCGGATTGCCCATTCAATTAAATGGACGGATTGATGTTCCAGAAAAGCTGCATTGGCGTTGATTTGTACGCATACATCTTTATTAAGCTTAGCGCTAAACTGAGTATCGACTAAGAATTTAGGGGGTTCCCATTCAAATACCTCTGGAAATAGCAAGCTGACTTCCATAATCCACCTATCCACTTTTGGATTTGCAAGTAGCAGGGGTTCAGTAGGGAGTTTCAAGAAAGTTTGTTTCATTATTAGTTGAAATTCCTCTTGTTCCAATTCAATGGGAACTGCTAGTTGTGTCGGATGGGCTAGAAAGCTTAAATCGGTAAGGGTGATTAATTGCATCAGTCGGTAAGGCAGTTACAGCTTACCTAGGAGGATGCGACGCTAGTCGCCTGAACGCTGTCGTTGGATAATGAATATTACAGTTAGAAAGTTTTTATTAATAATAAGTTGGCGAATCTAGCACTTCTCATTAACATGAGGTACACCAGATGCTGTGGATTTCAGTGGTTTTGAGCATTTTTCTGTACCTCAAATACCACCAGAAAGGCTATATATCTCTCTAGTAAATTTAGAAAATATTAAATTTTAATGATGATAACTATCTCGATGTTTTTTCATTATCGTTTTTTACGCGAGCTCAAGCGATTTGATTTTAGCACGGGCATCGACCTCACCAGCAAATAACGCAGGCGGCTCCATCCCGTACAAATCATTCAACACAGCCTTGACCTCGGGGAACTGAAAATACTCCGTTAGCGTACCGATGCGGTAATTAAACGTTTTGTATCGGTGTTTGAAGTACAGTTCCACATTCCCCCGACTCTCCCAGAATCCCAGCAAGTTGACAGTAACATCCGAGTAATGCACCCTCACATCCCGCTGCACCTCGGCGATTCTTTCGGAGATCGATCGAGTCGTAATCCCAATTTTATAGAACGTTTGACCGTCAGCTTTTACCTCAAGAAAGTAGAGCGAGTTCGACAGAATCCGACGAAGCTGAGATCGATAAATCAGCAAATCAGCCCGCCGTTCTTCCAAACAAGATAAACCCGCAGATAAAGCCACCGCTGCTGAGCGTTCTAACTTAACTAACTCCCCCTTCAGTAGTGGCTCTTGAACTTTGTTGAACGATGCCAGGGGAAGCGCGCCCATTGGGATTTTACCCAAGTCGGTAAACCGATAAGAGCGAGATCCTTCCGACTCCAGCAATCCCTTCAACTGCCATCGAAAGTTTACCAAGTCTTTGGGAATGGCGTAATCCCGTGCGCCGTACTCTTTCCACAGCACTTTTAGTTGCTCTAGTTCCTCACCCTTGAGTTCGATATTGAAGCTGTCGTAGAGCGGAAGCGAGGGAAAAGCTTTGGTTTTAATCCGCTGCGACACGGGCTTGCAAGTTTCCCCGGTGTGCGCGAAGTGATGTTCTTTCACTGAACCCTTTTTTGCTGTCAATCCACCACCACAATAGAGACAAGTTAGTTGAGTTTTTCCCCGCACAACTCCATCAATGCCCGTCAGTTCTCCACCGGGAGCAACGCCGTATTTAAGCCACATCAACAACAATTCTCCTAAAAGCAGGTTTGTAGGTGCACCCGCTAACGCAATTAATGCAGCATTATTTCCCGCCACGAACGCTCCAGTACGCTGTTTGATTTCTGGCGCGGTAATGCCTTCTACAACTAATTCTAAGGGCGTTGCTTCCGATTGGGAATGCTCCGCTCGGGTGCGACCGTCAAACTATTGGCTGCATTACTCGATCACCGCTAGCACTCTTGTTCGCTGCAAGCCTCAATCTTGCTGCGGGTGGAAGAGGTTGCCCTGATGAAGCCACGCCCGCGAAGCCGGATCTCGCCGCTTGCTCCATTCCAAGAAGGAAGCGCTGCCGCCTGATGCGGCGCTCTCAACAGCTTCGGCACTCACTCCCAACCGTTTTGCTAAATCGACAGCTTTCAGGGGTCGCAGCTTCATTGCAGGCTGCCCTGCTGAAAAATGAGGCGGGGAACTTTTATTGAATTGGCGTTTTCCTCCTCCTGCTTCTAAGGCTGCAACTCGCCCTTGCAAACCAGCAATTTCTGCTTGAAGTCGGGCGAAATTTTCCCTGGTTTCAGAAGCTACCGCAACGGCCGAAATTGCTGGGGCAGCTTCAAAGAATTGCTTGATGATTTTCACGAGCGCGGCGCTTTCGGTCAAAGACTGCTCTGCCATGTAGTCGCGTAACTTTTGGTGTTGCTCGAATGGCAGGTAGCCCACAATTCTGACGTTTTTGGTTGCCATCGGCTCTCTGGTTCGGGATAGTAGTTGCTTTTGGCGAGCTTGTTTGCTGGACTGCCGGACTTCTCCTAGAGCCGGACTGGGGGAAGGCTCGCTGCTGGCGCTCCCGCGATCGGCTCGCAGTATGCCGCAGCGCGTGCTTTTAAGGCATACTCAACCCCCTGACTATTTCCGAGCGGGTATGCCTGTATGTGCTATAGTAGCACTGGCAGCACTGGCCTGCGTACTGTGTGTGGGTTCGCAGAAAAGATGAAATTCAGGTAACGACACCATAAGGGTTCGGGCCGGGAGCATTTCGCAGATTAAATGAAATTCAAATGAAATTGGGTTGCCTCAAATTGAGAATTCGCATAGATAATGAAATTTTCCGACACATTTTGCCGAGAAAATGAAATTTTATGCTAACCCCAACCTTAACCAGACCCGATAGTGTATAAGTAGCGAGACAAATTAATCTGGGATGAGTCAGCCATAGATGTGGGTTCGCGGACTAAATGAAATTTGTGCGGACTAAATGAAATTTGTGCGGACTAAATGAAATTTGTGCGGACTAAATAAAATTTGTGCGGACTAAATGAAATTTGTGCGGACTAAGTGAAATTTTGTTGCGGACTAAATGAAATTTGTGCGGACTAAGTGAAATTTTGTTGCGGACTAAATGAAATTTGTGCGGACTAAATTTTTATTGTAATAAGTATGTATTAAATGTGCCAATAAATACCTCAGACCAAACTTATTTGTTACATTATGAACAACACATCCAGATGTTTTACAGTTAACAAATATCTCAACAGAAAAATTACAGCCAGGGTGTCAACGTCATCCGGGGCCAAAACTCCCATAAGCGCGATCGATCCGACACCATCACTATTAACTGAACTAACTAAAATTGTAAATAGGGGCATCAATGTCATACAGGGAAGGTTTTTGAGGCTGGTATGTATAAGCAATTAATCCTGCTACTAAGTTCACCATAAAATTAGCAACTTTTCGATGTCTTGTATGTTCAATTTGACACATATTTTTTTAATTTGTCATTGACTGACTCAATGATTCCTCTCTGATTTAATCGCATTTTATCTGAAAGGAGCATCAGTTTATTTTTCATATTTTTCTTGAGTCGGGTTATCAACTGTAGTCCTTTTTCATGCAGTTGTTTGAATAAACGTGAAGAAATATCACCTCGATCTCCAAAAAATTTTTCGGTAATCTCTTCCGTGAGTTCCGGGACAACTCGACGGTGGCTAATGTACCTACTTCATCTTGGGTTGTGACCGAGGCTTTTAGGTTAAAATTGGATTCTTTTGTGGCTTGTTGAGCGACTTTAGCGATCGCTTCTAGGGGACGAGAAATTCCACGACTGGTGTAAACTGCTAAAATTGTGGCGATCGCGATCGACAGCAAAAGACTAGCAATCGTTATTTTAACACACACGTTTTGGGCGCGATACCAATCATCTTCTGCCTTATCCTGTCCCTGATAAGCAAGTTTAACCAGTTTTGATAAGTCCTCTGAAAGTTGATTAAACTCCACCGCCTCCTTGCTTTTAGTAAAATTCCCAAGTAACGCTTGGGCTGCGGAAATTTTTCCCGGCTGCAAACTCTTTGAATCGATTTTTTTGAGAAGAGTTTGCTGTTTTTGGTTGTAAGCTTCTATCGTGCTAGGTAAAGTTTGTGTAAATTTTTTTAATTCTTCGAGTTCGGTATTTGGATTTTTGGAGTTTTTGTCAATCAAAGACTGTAATTCCAAAAACAAGTATTGGCTTTGTTTGACATATTTTTTTAATTCAGCACGTTCGTGTTCAAACTGCGCGGGATTGCCTAAGAGAATAACCATCTCTTGCTGATGGGATTGTGTCTGTACCACAGCAATTGTAAGTTCGCTTAGAATCTGTGCTTCTTCTTATTCAATGTTTAATCTCTGCGAAGCTTGTTTGGTGTAAAAATCTCCTACTAGCTGTCCGGCGATTGCTCCCAAAACAGCAATACCAAGCGCCACAGCATACCCCAAGCCAATTTTTTGTCGGATCGGGGCGCGACGGATTAATCGCTGCACCCATTGCGAACAAGGTTCTAATGCACTGGACTGGCTCTGTAGAGAAAAATTTTCAACTACAGGGTGATTCTGGTGAGCGGGTGTGACGTTTTTTTGCTGCATAGATAGTAGATTTTGGCAAGTGACTAAAGGCATTTAAACTCAAGAACCAGTAATAAAATACACTTTGGCTGAGTTGTTACTTGTTGTTACTGTTCGAGAAGTCGTTCTAAAGGCGTCTGCGCGACGGGGTACGCTATCGTCCGCATTACAGCGTAGAAGGCAATAGTCAAGAACTTGAAAAGATGCACTTCTACCTCATCTCTACTTTCTGAAAAATTTCACATCCATTTCATTTGGGTGTGAAAAACTAAGTAGTTAGCGCTGGTAAGCTCTCTAAGCTAGCTGAAAGTGTATATAACTTCCTGCTTAAATTGTCAACAGTCAAACCAAACTTCACTCCCTTGTGATTCAAGGAAATTCTTAGTGATGGGCATATCTAACCGTTTTCAACTTTCTGTGACGCTGAGTTGCGTATCTTTGGCAATCCTGAGTCTGGTACTGACGCCTCCGAATGCTGTGTTAGCGGGTGCAGGACACGATCATAGCGGTGCCAGTGAATTTCAAGGTGGAAGCGAACCAACGGGAACTGTTGAAATTGATGCAGAAACAGCCAAATTGCTAGAAGTTAAAGTCGAGCGCATCGCCCCTCGTCCCCTTGATATTGGCATCAAAACCACAGGTCAAATCGAAACCCTGCCCAACCAAAGAGTGGAAGTAACTGCACCGCTGACAGCAAAAGTAGTTGAGTTATTGGTACAACCGGGAACTAAAGTGAAGGCGGGTCAACCCCTCGCAGTTTTATCCAGTCCTGAATTGGTGGAATTGCGGGTGAACTCCCAGGAAAAACAGGCAGACGCACAAGCAGCGTTGGAAAAGGCGCAAGCGGACTTAAAACTAGCCAAAGAAAACCTGGAACGACAGCAAACAATATCAAATGCCGAAATCGCCCAAGCCCGCACCCAACTGGCAGCCGCCCAAGCACAGTTTAACCGCGATCGAGCTGTGATTTCCCAGCGTTCGGTCTTGAAAGTAGCCCAAGAAAACTATCGGCGTCAGTTGCAAATCGCCCAAGCCCAAATCGCTCAAGCTACGACGGAAGTAGCAGTCGCTCGAGAACGCTATGACAAAGATAAGATGTTGGTGGAACAAGGGGCATTGCCGCGACGGCAGATGCTGGAGTCGCAAGCCAGCCTAGAAAGAGCCAAAGCTGAACTTGCTAAGGCGACAAGCAGTCCGGAAGTAGTCCAAGCCGAATCTGAAGTCAAACGCGCTGAGGTAGATTTGCCACTCCGGGAATTGCGGGATTCCCAAGCAAAGGTTGCAGAAGCACGAGCTTTACTTAGCAGAGTGGAAACTCGCCGGGAAGTTTTAGAAGCAGAAGCGCAACTCACACGCGCTCAGTCAGATATGGATGTAGCTAAATCTCGGTTGCAATTGAGCAACACCACTTATCAAACTCGGTTGCAACAACTGGGAACTCGTGCGGATGCCACAGGATTAATAACAATAACGGCTCCCATTTCTGGCACAATTGCAGACCGCTCTATTAGCATCGGTCAATCGCTTCAAGATGCGGGTGGCAAACTGATGACAATTATCAACGACAGCGGGGTTTTAGCTACGGCGAATATTTATGAAAAAGATTTAAACAAAGTCAAGATGGGTCAACGAGTCAGGGTGAAAATTGCTTCTCTACCTGACCGTACTTTTGAAGGAAGAATTACGCGGATTGGTTCGGTGGTGGAAGGAGAAACGCGAATAGTGCCAGTTCAAGCCGAACTGACTAATCCCGACGGGGAACTAAAGCCTGGAATGTTTGCCGAACTAGAGGTACTCACAGATCAAACATCAGCACCTTTATTAGCAGTTCCTTTTACAGCGGTGGTAGATGCCAATGGCAAAAAATTGGTCTACGTCCAAAATGGTAAGACCTTCCAGTCGGCTGAAGTAACTTTAGGTCAAAAGTCTGGGGATTTAGTTGAAGTAAAAAGTGGTTTATTTGAGGGAGATTTGGTAGTAACTCAGCGAGCGCCACAACTTTACGCCCAGTCTTTGCGGGGGGGTAGTAAACCCAAAGAAGACGGACACGCAGATGGGGAAGAAGAAAAATCGGCAGGTAAAGAGGTTAAAACTAACAGCTTCCCATTGCCATTGTCATTGCCTTGGTGGTCAGTGGGAGTAGCTGGAGCAAGCGTATTTGGTGGGGCGGCGTTCCTATCTGGTGCTTTTTGGAATCGCCGTCAAATGCGTTCGCGCAGCGTTCCTGCAAGGGAATCGCACCCGAACGCGCAAGTATCCTTCATTTATGCAACAGAGGTTTATCTCGATAACCACAAAGAGCCAACTTTGTCTGCTGTAGCTGTACCACTGGAAGACCAGGAAAATCTGCCCCATTCCCACTAAAAAATGAAAACTTACCCAAAGGAAGCCGGAGTTTTACCCATTAAAGCTATCCAAAAACTCTTGTGGGGTAAGCATCCTGCCTGTCTTTTAGCTGGTTTTATGGAGAAGTCTATTCGCGATCGCACTCGCAACCAATTTTCCAACCTCGCCGTGCAAAATCTTTCCTGAATCTAACCTGTAAACTCAAATGATTAGTTTTGTTGCTAAGTGGGTCATCAGCAGACGTTGGCTTGTAGTCATTGCAGCGATCGTTTCTACATTAATCATCGCATTCAACACCATCCCCCAAATGCCGCTGGATGTGTTCCCCAACTTCGCACCCCCCCAAGTTGAAATTGAAACAGATGCCCCAGGACTTGCACCAGAAGAAATCGAATCTTTAGTCACTTTACCTATTGAAAGCGCAATTAATGGCACCCCTGGAATCACCACAGTTCGCTCTTCTTCATCCGCAGGTCTTTCGGTTGTTCGAGTTATTTTTAAATGGGGAACCGATATCTATCAAGCTCGCCAGTTAGTTACAGAAAGATTGCAACAAGCTGCCAGCAGTTTACCAGAAAGCGTAGACCCCCCCAGAATTGCGCCTATTAGTTCTCCGATTGGAACTGTATTAAAATATGCCTTAACCGTAGAAGAAAAACCAGAAGCACAATCTAAAATCGACCTCATGGAAGTGCGTCGAATAGTCGATTGGCAAATCAGAAATCGCCTTTTAGCAGTTCCTGGAGTCAGTCAGGTATTGATTTATGGCGGGGAAGTCCGCCAATATCAAGTATTAGTAGACCCCAACAAATTGCGAGCTTTTAACGTCTCTTTACAGCAGGTTAGCGACGCCGTACAAGCTGCCAATGTTAATGCTCCTGGCGGCTTGTTAATGACTCCAGATAAACAAACTTTAATCCGGGGAATCGGACGAGTTGAAACCATCGACGATCTCCAGCAATCTGCGATCGTTGCTCGTCAAGGAACGCCAGTTAGATTAGGCGATGTTGCCGAGATCAAAATTGGTGGCGCTGTCAAAATTGGCGATGGCAGTTTGAATGGGAAAGATGCTGTGGTAATTATGGTTAACAAACAGCCGCTTGCAGATACTCCCACCGTTACTCGCGCCATTGCCACAGCAATGGAAGAGTTAAAAGCAGGTCTATCCAAAGAAATCAAAGTTACGGAAACATTCCGTCAGGCAGATTATATCGATGCTTCGGTAGAAAATGTCCGGTCTGCATTAGTTGAAGGTAGCATCATTGCTGCGATCGTTCTCATTCCTTTTTTAATGAATTGGCGAACGCTGACAGTTGTCTTGTTAGATTTTGCTCTGACATTTTTATTGGCATTGCAGATATTATCTTGGCTCGGTTTGGGGCTGAATACAATGACATTGGGAGGGTTAGCAGTAGCAATTGGTACGGCAATTGATGATGCCATTGTCTATGCGGAAAATACTTATCGGAATTTGCGACAAAATAAATATTCATCAAACCCTCGCCCCGTACTAGAAGTCATCTTTGAAGGCGGTCAGGAAGTCCGGGAATCGTTGATCGGCGCTACTTTAATTACGATCGTCGTTTTTGCACCAGTGTTTGCCCTAGAGGGCGTGGAAGGTCGGATTTTTGGGCCTATGGGGATAACTTATCTGGTGGTTGTTATTGTTTCAAGTTTAGAATCTTTGCTGATTAGTCCCGCTCTGTGTGCGCTTTTATTGCCCCACGGAAAAATGCCAGAAATTGAGCCTTGGATTCCGAGATTTTGTAAAAGACTTTATTCTCCTTTTTTAAATTTAGCGCTCCGGATGTCTGAAATTGTGATAGCAATCGCGCTTTCTGCAATGGTCGCAGCAATTATCATTTTTCCCACTTTGGGACGGGCATTTCTCCCAGAATTTCAGGAATCAACCTTGGTCAATACTTTAGCACTTTATCCGGGTTTATCTTTAGAAGCCACAAACAGTGCAGCTTTTGTCCTAGAATCTAAACTCAAAGATGACCCCAGATTAAAGTACGTTCAATTAAGGGCAGGACGCGCCCCAAATGACCCCGATGCTGCACCTGTAAATCTGGCTCACTTGGATATTGGATTGAACGATAAAGGTATGGAAAACAGGGAAGAAACGGTTAAAATGCTGCGGGAAGAGTTCAATAAAATTCCCGGCGCTGCACCTAATATTGGTGGGTTTATTTCCCACCGAATTGATGAAATATTATCGGGAGTCAGAAGTCAAATCGCGGTCAAAATATTTGGAGCTGATTTAGAAGAACTTCGCACCATTGGCAAACAAGTCGAAGAGGCGATGAAATCTGTACCGGGCCTTGTAGACTTACAACTCGAACCGCAAGTTCCCATCGAACAAATTCAAATAAAATTCGATCGCGTGGCTGCCTCCCGCTATGGGTTAACGATCGGGCAACTTTCTAATATTATCGAAACAGCGCTGAATGGCAAAGTCGTCTCTCAAGTTTTGGAGAAACAACAAAGTTTTGACTTAGTTGTTTGGTTGCAACCCCAATATCGCAACAATCTAGAAACAATTGAAAATTTGTTAGTTGATACGCCGGATGGGAATAAAATTCCTTTGGCAAAGGTAGCTAAAGTTGATTACGGCACTGGACCAAATACCATCAACCGCGAAAATGTTTCGCGTCTGATTGTAGTATCCGCCAATGCCAAAGGGAGAGATTTGCGATCGATCGTCACGGATATCCAAAATAAAGTGAAGGCGCAAATTCAGCTACCTTCTGGATATTTCATTCAGTACGGGGGTCAATTTGAAGCAGAAGAAAGAGCTTCTAAAAACCTGTTTATTTTTAGTGCCATTTCTTTTGCAGTCATTACCGTACTGATGTACCTTTCTGTTAAGTCGATCGCTTCGACTGCAACGATTATGATTAACCTACCCATCGCTTTAGTCGGAGGCGTGATTGCGGTGGCATTCACTGGAGGCGTTATTTCGGTTGCGTCGCTGGTGGGGTTTGTCACTTTGTTTGGAGTTGCGACTCGTAACGGATTGCTATTAGTGGACAATTACACCACTAAGTTTGCAGCCGGAATGTCTTTAAAAGAAGTTTTGATTTCTGGTTCAATGGAACGACTCAATGCTATTTTGATGACTTCTTTAACTTCAGCTTTGGGTTTGGTGCCGTTAGTAGTAGCTGTTGGACCTGGTAAGGAAATTTTGCAACCGCTATCGATTGTGGTGTTAGGTGGGTTGTTTACTTCTACCGCTTTAACCCTATTGGTGTTGCCAGCCTTATACGCTAAATTTGGCAAGTTTCTAATCACGAAACCAACTCAGCCAGTTGTTGAGGATGGTCGAGTTGCCAAAGTTAGTGTGGAAAATTGATTTTCTTGCTGAAAATCCCTTCTAACTATACCTATGCGAATGACATTATGCTTAACTCCGTTGTCAAATGGTCAATAGCTCAACGCTGGCTGGTAGTTCTAGCCTCGATTTTGATTAGTCTGTGGGGTTTCCGCGTATTAACGCAAATGCCGCTGGACGTATTTCCCAGCTTTGCACCACCCCAAGTCGAAATCATGACCGAAGCTCCAGGACTTGCTCCAGAAGAAGTAGAATCCCTAGTCAGCCGACCGATAGAAAGTGCGATTAACGGAACTCCTAGACTAGAAACATTGCGTTCTTCCTCTGCTGTCGGTCTTTCTGCTGTGAGAGCTACCTTTAGCTGGGACACCGAAATTTACCGCGCCCGCCAATTGGTAACAGAACGGTTGCAACAAGCACGCAGCCAGCTACCGCGAGGCGTGGAAAACCCAGAGGTTCTTCCCGTCAGTTCGCCTCTAGGATGGACTGTTAAATACGCCTTCACCTCTGAAACCACTCCCCTAATGGAGGTTTGGCGGATTGTCAATTGGCAAGTGAAAAACCGCCTGTTGGCTGTCCCTGGTGTTAGTAATATTGTGGTTTTTGGTGGGGATGAACGTCAGTATCAAGTTTTGGTAAACCTAGATAAACTGAAAGCGTTTAATGTTTCCCTTGATGATGTCACTAAAGCAGCAGAAGCAGCGAACGCCAATGCACCAGGGGGATTTTTAATTACTCCCGACCAAGAAAGTTTGGTACGCGGTGTTGGGCGGATTGAATCTATAGAACAGCTCAAAAAATCGGTTATTAAAGCCAGTAATGGCAGACCTGTACTTCTCGAACAAGTGGCGGATGTACAAATTGGTGCAGCACTCAAACGCGGAGATGGCAGTTTTGCGGGGAAGAAAGCGGTGATTTTGACTGTCAACAAACAGCCAACTGCTGATACTCCGACCGTTACGAAGGTGGTTGAAACAGCAATGGAGGAACTAAAAGCCAGCTTGCCTAAAGATGTTAAAGTCACTGAAACTTTCCGCCAAGAAGATTTTATTGAAGCCTCTATTAAAAACGTTGAAGAAGCTTTACGGGATGGCACCATCATTGTTTGTGTTATCTTGATTCTATTTCTGATGAATTGGCGCACTGTCATTATTAGTTTGAGCGCGATTCCCGTATCGTTGTTGCTGGGAATGATGATTCTTAATTGGACGGGAGAAGGCATTAACACGATGACTTTAGGTGGACTTGTTGTTGCTATTGGTTCGGTAGTGGATGACGCAATTGTGGATATGGAGAATGTCTACCGCCGCTTGCGAGAAAACCAGATGGCAGGCAATCCTGTACCACCATTGCAAGTTGTTTTTAATGGCTCAGTAGAGGTGCGGGTGAGCGTGCTGTTTTCGACAATTATTATCGCAGTCGTATTTGCACCAATCTTTGCCCTTTCCGGTGTGGAAGGTAGGATTTTTACGCCAATGGGTGTGGCGTATTTATTGTCAATTGCAGCTTCTACATTGGTAGCACTGACATTGACTCCGGCATTATGCGCTCTGTTGCTGGTAAATCAACGACTGCCGAATACGGAAACTTGGGTTGAACGATTTTCCCATCGCCTTTATCGCCCGCTTTTGCAATTTTCTCTACGTCGTCCCAAAATTATTTTGGCAGGTGCGATCGCTAGTTTTGTAGCTGCGATCGTGATTATGACCTCGTTAGGGCAAGTTTTTTTACCAGAGTTTCAAGACCGCGCCCTAGTCATTGCCACAGTTCTCATGCCTGGTGAATCTCTAAATGCTACTAATCAAGTCGGTTTGGCGGTAGAAACAACCCTCAAAAAAGACCCTCGAATTGAAGCTGTTCAGTTCCGATCGGGACGCGCTCAAGGCGATACTGAGGTAGCGGGTGTCAACGCTGGAGAATTGGATGTCCAATTGAGTGAGGAGGGAGGAAAAGATCGAGACAAAACAATCGAAATGATACGGGAAGAATTTGAGAAAATTCCCGGAGTAGTTCCCAATATCGGTGGTTTTATTTCCCACCGCATGGATGAAGTGCTTTCTGGGGTGCGGAGTGCGATCGCTGTGAAAATTTTTGGTCCCGACTTGGAACAACTCCGCACTCTCGGCAAACAAGTACAATCGGCTATGAGCGAGGTTTCTGGGTTAGTAGACTTGCAACTCGAACCCCAAGTACCGATGAAACAGGTGCAAATTCAGTTCGATCGCGATGCGGCTGCTCGTTATGGTCTAACCATTGGAGAACTATCAGATACGATCGAAACAGCACTCAATGGGAGAGTTGTTTCCCAAGTCTTGGAACAACAACAAATTTTTGACCTCGTTGTATGGTTGCAAGAAAAATACCGTCACGATATAGAAGTCATCAGCAATTTGTTAGTTGACACTCCTAGCGGACAGAAAATTCCCTTAGCCCAAGTTGCCAAAATTGATTATGGAACGGGTCCCAATACTATTAACCGCGAAAATGTGTCCCGATTTATTGTAGTATCTTCCAATGTCTCTGGACGAGATTTGGGTTCTGTTATCAAAGATATTCGAGACAAAGTTAAGCAAGAAGTACAACTACCTTCAGGATATTATATTGAATACGGCGGTCAATTTGAAGCGCAAGAGGGAGCCACAAAAACTCTACTTTGGGCTGGATCGTTAGCTTTTATAGCTATTGCTATCCTGATTTACTTTGCTGTAAAATCGATTCCTGCTACCATTATGATTTTGATCAACTTACCTTTGGCATTAGTCGGTGGAGTCATTTCCATCGCCTTGTCTGGCGGTATTCTATCTGTAGCTTCGATGGTAGGATTTATTACTTTATTCGGCGTTGCTACACGCAATGGACTATTGCTGGTTGAAAACTACAATTCTAGGATGGCGGAAGGACAGCCTTTGTCGCAGACTTTGATGGAAGGATCGTTAGAAAGGTTAGCTGCTATCTTAATGACCGCACTGTCATCAGCTCTGGGTATGGGACCTTTAGTAATTGGTAGTGGAGCAGGAAAAGAAATTCTTCAACCACTAGCTGTTGTAGTATTGGGAGGATTGTTTACTTCTACTGCTTTAACTCTGCTGGTACTTCCGGCTTTGTACGTACAATTTGGCAAGTTTATGGTTCCCAAAAAGGCTGAAGATATTGCTCGTACAGAAGTGGTGGGAGAAGCAACCTCTTAGTTGTTAAAATACGATAAATAGAGGAGTGTCAAACCATGAATTTACTGAAGAACGGCTTAATTGTTTTAAGCAGTGTCAGCTTGTTTTTATTAGCTGCTTGTAGCGGTCAAAATCAAGCAGCTAATTCAGGAAACAGTGCCAATCAAACAACGACAGAAACGGCTGCTAAAACAGAAACGGCTGCCAAGGATGGTGAGAAACACAGTGCAGGCGATGGTCACGACCATTCTAAAAATGGCGAGAAACACAGCGCAGGCGATGGTCACGACCATTCCAAAGATGGGAAAGGGGGTCATGCTCACAATGGTCAAGTTTTAGAGGTAGGAAAATATCACGTAGAGTTTCTAGCCGATCCACAGAAAGATGGAAGTCATTTAGATATTTTTGTAAATGACGAACAAGATAAGCAAGTTACTGATGTCAAAATAACGGCTCAAGTTCAATTACCCGATGGCAGCAGTAAAACTCTGGAAATTCCCTACAAAGCTGATGAAAAACATTATGGGATTCTATTGCCAGACACAGCACCAGGAGAGTATAAAGTCGTTCTCCAAACAGACATTAAGGGGGAAAAATTTAACGGTCGTTTTAGCTTTAAGCGATAATCTATAGAGCAGCAAGAATCTAACTCAGAGCGCGATCGCTAATTGATTTACCTCTGTCAAAAATTCGATCGAAGATAAATTGGTCATATAAGTAGGTGAAGGTAAACAAACGCACTCTAGAAGCCCGGTTTTTTAGAAAAACCGGGCTTCTCTGTCTTCGCTACCAACTTATTTATGCAGCAGTGTTTAGATTGACAAGCTGTAATGCAATTTTATCCAAAGAGCGTTCTTAGTTTAATGATAAAAATATGCAATAATTTGCGAATCTTTTGAGGATTAGTGAGCTTATACGATCGAGTTAATCTATGTTTTGAGATATTTTATCCAGTAAGTTAAATATATTTTATTAGGATAAATTTGCATTTGTAAAAAAAACTAAATATCAAGCAGAAATTTCATTATGGTTTCATTTCGCTGTGTCAATCTAAGTAAATAGGCTTTTTGATTAAAAATGAGTCTAAAACAAGATGAACAAAGTCAATTTTTTTGAGGGGTGACAGAGTGAGAAAGCTAATTTATGCTGCTGTATCCTTGGCGATCGCAGTTTCAGTTTCTGCAGATTGTGCCAGTGCTAGAACAAAATCTACTCCTCATATCGATGGAGCCGTACAATTTCCGCAAACTCGATCGAGGATAGTTCGCCACACGATTCGATTGCACATTCCTCAAGGTAGTAGCCCTCTTTCCCAGTTGACGATCGATGTTCCAGAAGGCTTGAGAGCGAACAATAATATCACTATCAACAAAAATTCAGGAGAGTCAACTAATGCCGATGTGGCTATTACGGGCAACCAAGTTATGGTTAATTTCCCTCAACCAATTACTCCTGATTCAAAACTGGAAATCATTCTGCACAATGTAAAAATAAGAGGGACTTCTAACGCTTGGACATACCAAGTTACTGCTAAATTCGTCGGGATTGATGCTAATATCCCCCTTGGATTAGCTCGGATTCGTATCTATTAATGTCAGATTCCGACTTACAGACAAACAGGCAGGGCAAGTTATCTAAATTTCTGCCTTGACTTTTTTTAACATTTTTAGTAATGACTAAGTGTGGAGTTTTGGTTGCTTTTTTTTGACATTTATACCGCACTCTCAATCTTACTTAAAATGCCTTGTTCTGACTTAGTAGATAAAGTTGAAAAGAAGGAAAACTTCATCCAATATTATCAAACTAATGAGTTAATTATGTCAGGAGCATCACCATGAAAAAGTTTGTTCACACTGCAACAATTACCCTATTGTTTGCCTCTTTCGTTACCGCTACTCAAGCGCAAAATTTTAAGGATGCCCCAGTTACCCATTTGGGCGGCAGTGCAGCAATTCCGAATAGCGCTCAATTTCAAGGTGCTACTCATAAATTTGAAGTTTATGTCCGGGGAAAAGCCCTTTCAGAACTTGCAATTGAGTTACCAAAAGACATAAGCATTCATAAAGGAATTGAAATCACCAATCAAACGGGAAAAAAAGTTGAGGCAACAGCCTCTATCGAAAATCGAAAAGCTAGGATTGTGTTTTCCCAACCTTTTCCTACTGACACAAAGCTGTCAATTAATATGCAAGGCGTTACTACTCCAGGTTATGAGGGCATTTGGTTGTACAAAATCTATGGCAAAATGGTTGGTGTAAATGGAGAGATCCCTCTAGGTACAGTTCGGATTCAAACATACAGTGGCTAGACACGGTTAATTATTATGAAAGTCCTGCTAGTTGAAGATGAGCCAGTCTTGGGTGCATCGATTAAGCGAACCTTAAACCAAGAAAAATATATTGTTGATTGGGTTTTAGATGGCACTGAGGCTTGGGACTGTCTAGAAAACCAAAAAGCACAGTATACGCTGGCAATCTTCGACTGGTTAGTGCCGGGAATATCGGGTGTACAATTGCTGCGCAGGCTGCGCGATCGCAAAAACGCTTTGCCCGTGCTGATGCTGACAGCAAAAGACCGCTTGGAAGATAAAGTGGCTGGACTGGATGCTGGGGCAGATGATTATTTGGTGAAGCCGTTTAGTATGGAAGAATTGTTAGCACGACTGCGGGCATTGCAGCGGCGATCGCCTCATATTCAACCCCAGCAACTTCAAGTCGGTCGCTTCATTTTAGATTACGGCATTTGTACGGTTTGTTTTCAGCACCCCAATGGTGAAAAACAAGTTATTCCTTTGACCAGAAAAGAGTTCCAAGTACTGGAATACTTCTTAAAACACCCCAATCAATATGTTACCCGCGACCAACTTTTAGACTATCTTTACGAAATGAGTGCAGAACGTATTAGCAATGTGGTAGCGGCTCAAATTCGACTGTTGCGACGCAAACTGTCAGAACTTGGCTGCGATGGTTTAATCGAAACTGTTCCTGGTATGGGTTATCGGTTCAATCTTAATGATGCAAACTAGACCGTTTCGTAAAACTAGAACTCGACTGGCACTCTGGTATGCACTCGTCATGGGTTTTATTCTCAGCTTGTGCGGTTTCGGGGTCTATGAAATAATGATTTATGCCCATTTGGTGGCAATAGACCGAGAGCTAGAGTCGGTTACGGGAACTTTACACGATAGCCTGGAACCAAATTTGAAACAGCCTAAAGTTTTGGAGCCTATTTTCAAGCAAATTTTACCGGATATTTGT
Source organism: Microcoleus sp. F4-D5 (assembly GCF_036704885.1). Classification (NCBI taxonomy): domain Bacteria; kingdom Bacillati; phylum Cyanobacteriota; class Cyanophyceae; order Oscillatoriales; family Microcoleaceae; genus Microcoleus; species Microcoleus sp. F4-D5. The sequence continues at coordinate 21,934 of NZ_JAUBSX010000043.1, forward strand.
CTGGCCTCTTCTAGCTGCTCGAACCGAAAAATTTACGCCCAAAATAATCACAGTTCTAATAAACGCCATATTTTTAGTGCCATTTATCAGAGTAATTTCTATTACATTCGGTTTATCGATCGTGAGGGAAAGTTGATTGCTTTGGCGGGGTCTCATCCTGAAGGATTGCCTGTTAGTGGCGGTCAAAAATCTTGGCAAACGCTCAAAGACGGACGAGGCGATCGCTATCATCAAATGTCTCTGCCGCTGCATACCCAAGATAATCGGCTCTGGGGGTATATGCAGGTCGGGCGAAGTCTCAAAGACCTCGATAGCCGTCTCGCCGCCCTGCAATTGTTTTTAGGACTGGGATTGCCAATTACGGTACTTCTAGTTGGAGGTTCTAGTTGGTGGTTGGCGAGGTTGGCAATGCAACCAATTAACGAATCTTATCAACAAATGAAACAATTTACAGCAGATGCCGCTCACGAATTGCGGACTCCTGTAGCAGCAATTCGGGCAGCGATCGAATCTGTACTGAGGATGCCTTATCTATCCGAACAAGAAGCGCAAGATACTCTAAAAAACGTAGCAAGTCAGAATCATCGATTGGCTGAAATGATTGAGGAGTTATTGCTTTTGGCTCAATTGGAACAGCCAAAAACCTTGACCCAGTACATCCATTGCTGCCTCAACGATCTGGCGATCGATTTGGTAGAAGAGTTCGCGGATATGGCTTTTGCTGCCAAGGTGACGCTGACATCTCAGGTGCGCGCAGGCAAGCTGCTGTATGTTCTAGGGGACGAAGATCAACTTTACCGCTTAGTTTCTAACTTAATTGTTAATGCGATTAAATACACTCCTGCTGGGGGTCAGATAACAGTTGTTTTAGACCGCAGCAACGGTCATGCTGAAATCGAGGTTCGAGATACGGGAATTGGCATTGCATCAGAGGATCGAAAACAAATTTTCGAGCGCTTTTATCGCGTGAATTGCGATCGCTCTCGCAATACAGGCGGGTCGGGGTTGGGGTTAGCGATCGCGGCTGCAATTGTTCAAGCTCACGGGGGTAGCATACAGGTACAAAGCGAGCTTGGTAAAGGCAGTACTTTTACCATCCGCCTGCCTTTAGACCTTCCGCCACCGTCAAATGTCCGTGTTGCTAAATAAGGCGTATAGCCGAGAGGTAGAGTCAAGGGGAGTGGTCGGGTAAGGTTCGAGAGTCACCTCTGTCCCCTCCCCTAAGAACGCAGCATGAGAGTTTCCATCTCACTGCGCTCAAGCTTTGCTTCAAGCCCGTTTCAACTTGGTTTTTGAATGTACCTGCTTATGGCACGTTTTGTGCAGGTGTTCAAGGTTTTCTACGTCGGAAGAGTCCACCTTGAGCCGCAGGTACTCTGTGACTTGAGGCTAGGTGCGACCCTAAGTTGATAGCTGCGGGAAGGGTGAGACTGGGTTGCGGTTGCTGCACGCTTTGGGTGATGCCGTCGTATTTACCGTGTTCCAGTGGTGCCGACAAATTCTAGTTGTGCCATCGCCCGAACGAGGGGTTGTAGCAGTAGCTAAAATACCTAGATTTACCGAGAATTAAAAGGGTAAATTCAAGGGCTAATTACGAATTTAGTGCCAGCAAACGAGAGCCTAATAATTATAAAGCCTGCTCGATCGCCCGTCGCGCCAACTCCACCTGTTCCACAGCATCCAGATAAGCTAGCGCTGCAGCATCCCAAACCACTCTTCTCTGCATCCTGTTCAAGACGATTTTCCCAAACTCGTACACCGTGCCGAAGCTTTGCAGCCTGAGAATGCGCTCAGCTATTGAGCAAAAACTCGGCGTTGGGTTCAATATCGCCACCACATCCGATTGAAGGAGCGATACCACCTCTGAACCCATATCGACTTTCAAAGTCGCTCCAACTTCCACAATCCGGCCCCAAAATCTATTCCACTTCCTTTCCGCTATTTTTTGTTTAGGAATAAAAGGGATTTTGACAATAACCCATGCCCCCGCGCTGTCTGGACCAAAGCGCGTTTTGACTCCCTCACCCGTAATTGGTTCGTAAGGAGTGCAAGTTTTACATTCTCCACCGCAATCGCCTTCTTGAACCGGCTCGCTACTAATGCTGCCCTCGGTTTCCTTCGAGGCGGAAGATTTTCTCAAAGCAGCCTTAATCAGAGCTTTAGCTTGTTTCGGGGTTTTCGCTGCTCCCGACGAGATCGCAGCCAACGCCACTACTCGCTTGTCCTCCTGCATCTTCGCAAGTTGGTACCCCACATCTATGCTGTGGTCATTAATAATGTCCAACCACTTTGCAGCCAATTCGGGGCGATCTTTCTTGAGCTCGTCGGCAGCTTTGACGGCAATGCGCCCTTTCCTGTAGTTCCTGCCGCACCCCAAGCCGACTATAGCCGCCACAATATTTTCCGTCAGTTCCATTTCCCTTGGAGTCAGGCCCAAGTCGATCGGGTTCAATGGAAAATTTTCCATCAGCGGTTGCTGGTTGCCCGACGGCGGCTCTGCTGAGCCAGCAGCTTGGTGGCGAGCTTTCTTGGCAGCGTGTCTGTTCCTGTGCTCTCTAGCTATAGGCTCCACAACAATTCCTTCCCGAATTTTCTGTACAGGACTTTGGTGGCGGTGGCGGTTTTCTGCTACCAAGACAAACAGCTCATCACCTTCAGTCTGGAAGTGGCAGACAATAACTGGGACAGACTTCCAGCCCAGCGCTGCCAGCGCCCTCCACCGCCGATGGCCGCTGACGATCGTGCCATCTGTTTTGACGGTCAGCGGTTGGACGTAGCGTTTGAGTTGGATCGACTCTACCAGGTCAGCAATACTTTCGGTGCTTCCGTAAATTTCCTCATTGCGAGGGTGAGGCTTGAGTTGGTCAAGACCGATATACTGAATCGCGTCGCTGACTGAGAGCGACACAGTTTCATTTTTATTCATTTGGATAGCCCTGGTTGTTTATTTGGGGATTGGGGCTTTGTACCGTTGCTTGCTAAAACCAATAAGGTTTCCTAATAGAAAACTGGGGTTGTTTTCTGTCGGGGCGGCGCGGGCTGTATCGGCAGGTCGCCTTCACTGTCAAAAGGTTCGCTGCCTTTACATTCTTAAGAATAGCATATTTCTTAAACTAGCAATGCGCTACAGAATGGTATAATAAAAGACTATTAATTTTAAAGTGTTTTCAATCATTATTGATTATTAGGAACTCGTTTCCGATCGAAATGTTGCCCTTATAAAATAATAAACTTACTCGATTAAATAACCCCCATGAAAGTAACAAAGTTATTTATTAAACCTCAACGCGGAGTGCTAATCAAAGAATGCAATTCGCTTAGCCTCCGGCGCATTTGGTGGAGCGATTTGGAGTAAATTTAGTTTAATTAAGAAGTTTTACAATGTTTTTAACTAAAAAAGATAAAATTTCCCCCGTTTTATTTCAAAATTAGTAAAAAGAGGGAATTGACATCCTCTTTTAACCATGTTTCTGACAGCCAAACTTTCAACCACAATCGTTGGGTTTTCGCGTACCAGTTGAGTTGTGAGCTTGTGCAGAAAATCTTTTCTATAGTCAACAATAGATGCTTGAATTACAGCATTTACTTCAGCAGTTCTTACATTATACCGTATTCAACCTGAAAACTATGCTAAATACGTTGAAGTTGCAAATTTCGGGGCATCGAACCCCGAAATTTGCCCCCATTCTTTCCACCGCTTCTCTTCGAGTAAGCGGGGGTCTTTTGGGGGTTTAGATGAGCACTAGCGATTGCCCCTACATCGCCCCTAGATCGCTTCTACATCGCTTCTACTTCGCCCCTACATCGCTTTTACTCCGCGCTTCCTTGCTTTCTTAGGAGAAAACAGTTGGGCGATCGCCAGAATTGCAGGCAACATAAAATCCCCTTTACGCCCAAGCTTCAGCGAACCCTCTAAGTCAAGCAGCAGGGACACCGCAGACGAAAGGGATGTTAGAGAAACAGCAGCTACTTCTTTTCTCAGAAAGTACACTCGCTTCGGGTTAGCAATTTGACAAATCCGGGCAATTTCAGCGTCTTGCTTAACTCCTCCAACTATCGCCGCTTTTACCCACAACCAAGTTCTAAATTGAGCAATCAGCGTCGCACAAATCGCCAGCGGAAAAGTTCCTATTGCCAAAAGTTCAAGTAGCAAACAAACTGCTCTCTTAGAGTTATTTTCCCTCAGCGCTTCGGCAAGCTGGAGGCTATTTTGAGTGGTTGAAGGAACCAGCGATCGCACAGAGTTTAAAGTGAGGTTCGCGCCACTGCTGTAAGTCGCCAACTTGTGCAGTTCTGATTCAGCGCGAGCCGGATTGTTGCCGATCGCAATCGCCAAGTAATCAATAGCATTTGAGTTCAGCGACAGCCCTATTGCCAAAGCTTGAGTTCGGATCGATCGGGCAATGAGATCCGTTCGCCAGGGGGGAATAAGGTCAAACTCAAACAGCTTAGCTTGAGAAAGCAGGAATTTTGCCACCTTCAGGCGTTTGTCAATGGAAGGCGCTACAAAAACCAGGTGCGTCTTTTCCGGCACCTGCGGGAGCACCTGGAGAACAAACAGTGTTTCTTCAGTAAACTGTTTGAAATTACACCCTTCTACCACCACTAACTTTGCTTTTTCCGTTCCCAAGGCGGGAGTTAAGGCGCAGTCAACCGCCTCATTCAATGCCGAAGCATCAAAGCGGTGATAATTGAAACTCATCCAAGCGGGGTCGAGGTTCTTTTTAAAGGCAGAAAGCTTTTTGTGAATCGCGTGGAGGTCATCCCCTATCAGCAAACTAATCATGGGGTTTTCTCCTCAAACGACACTTGATAGCAGACACCTGTTGCAGCCAGAAATATCTTCTGCACCTTAGCCGCATTTCGGTTGAACTTGTCCAGGTATTGGGCGGGTACGGCCAGCACCGCTTTCTTTTCCGTCAGTGCTACCAGGGAAGCAGCACAGAGTAAAGCGCGGTTCTTCTCAGAAGTTGCTGAGAGCACTTTTTCCCAAATGGCTCGCTCTTTGGAACGGGGCGATCGCAACAAGGAGGTACTGGGCAGCTTCTGGGTGCGATCGGGCTGCCTGGGGTTAGCAAGAGCGCTCTCTGTAGCGTGCGGTTTTAATTGTGGTATCCTCGCCAATCCCAGCAAGCAGAGTTCCAGCCACAGCGTAGGGTGAGCGCTCTTGCTGAGCTGCCATTCCGAAGCCCGCAACTGTTCGAGGCCGGCAGCGATCGCGTTGCAGTCCCAATTAGAGGCAATTTCCAGCAGCTTTGAGTGCGAAATCCCGCTAGTTAACAAACGTTCACAGTCCGGCACGCTCGTTGCCAGCAACAAGTCCCGGTAGCAGGCTAGCAGCGACGCCAGCAGCATTTTAGGGCTTTTCCCACTGTCAATCAGTTCGCGGGACAGTTGCAGCAGCTTCAGCGCGTTGCCGGTGCGGGCCGATTTCAAAATTGCAACTAAATCGGACTCCGGTATCCGCCCCGACAATTCCAATACGTGAGAGCTGGTAATTTCCTCTCCTAATAAGCTCAACTGGTCGAGCAACTGCAAGGCGTCCCTCATCCCGCCATTCGCGGCGCGGGCGATCGCAATTTTAGCTGCTTCGGCAATTGCAATTGACTCTTTCTGGGCTACCATTGTTAGCTGTTTGACAATGGCTGGGATTGGCAGCGATCGAAACAGAAACGTTTGGCAGCGGCTGTTAATTGTTGGCAGCACTTTGTGTTGCTCTGTCGTGCACAAGATGAACACTACATGATGCGGAGGTTCTTCCAAACATTTTAGAAGAGCGTTAAAAGCTTGGGAACTCAGGCAGTGAACTTCATCTAAAATAAACACTCGGTAACGGCTGATAGCTGGTGCGAAGTGCGATCGCTCGATCAGGGTACGAGCATCATCCACACCGTTGTGGGAAGCCGCGTCAATTTCAGCAACGTCTAAGCTGCTGCCTTTTTCAATCGAGCGGCAGGATTGGCACTTGCCGCACGGCTTTACTGTGGGTTCGCCTGCACTGGTGCAGTTGAGAGATTTAGCTAAAATGCGGGCCGTTGAAGTTTTGCCCGTTCCCCGTTCGCCGGCGAACAAGTAAGCCGGAGCAATTTTATTAGTTTTGACTGCATTGGAAAGTGTCCTTTGGATGTACTCCTGTCCGGCCAGTTCAGACAAGCTGCGAGGGCGGTATTTTTGAGGCAATGCTGCGTGCATAATTGAATGGTTTGGTGTAATTGTTTGCTGAGAATTAGAGTCATATTTGCGGAGTTTGCACTCAGAAGAAGAGAGAAGTAAAAAACTCAATATTTTTACTTCTGCCAAGCGAGCCTTTTCTGCAAAAGACATCATTCTTTGAAAATCGGCATTAACAAGTATTTGGCATCCATTAGGATGTTTGGCTTGGAGCGGTTGCCAGCAGGAACTAAAATGGCGGGGCCGTCGCGCTGAGTGAGGTGCATTTGGAGTTGGGAACTAGCGATCGCTTTTGCACCTGACAACAGGTATTTTATGTTGAATGAAATTGACAAATTGCCGTCTGAATTAACCTGCGCTGCCATCTGTTCCAAACCGTTTCCAAATTCTCTGAAAAGCGACAGTGACACTTGCTGTGCTTCGCTATTAATGCGGATGCTGAGCGTTTTTTCTTTCTGGTCTGCCAGCACAGCAATTCTCTCTATAGCTTTGATGAAAGGTGCTTTTTCCAGCGTTACCTGATGTTGGAAATCCTGCTGCAATAATTCCTGATAAGCTGGGTATGCGCCTTCTAAACAGCGCGTCACCAAGCGCTGCGCTCCCCACCGGAATTCTACCAGAGCGCTCTCTGTGCTGTAAGAAAGCTCTACTGGGTCAGTGGATGTCCTGCTCGATAAAATTCGCTCCAGTTCGGCGAGCGATTTAGCTGGGACTGTAAGCTCTAGAGGCTGTGCGATTTCCGCTTGTTTCTTCTTAGAAAAACCTTGAATTGAAGTATTGAGGACAACCAAACGGTGGCCGTCTGTGGCAGCAAATTCGAGGCTATCTTGGCAGATTTTGAAGCAAACACCTGTCAGGATGTGCCTGCCTTCATCGGTAGCGGTGGCAAACAGTGACCCTTTCAGCCCTTCTTTCAACGTTTCAGCGGGGATGCAAATTGTTTGCGCTGTTTTTACTTCAGGAATGGCGGGGAATTCTTCACTCGAAATCCCTCGGACTTGATAGCGACCGCAAGCAGCAATTAAGGTAGCAACTGGACTGTTGCTAACAGCCTCTGGCAAGATGGTGTTATTCCCGCTATCTTCGTTATCTTCGCTATCTTCACCTTCGCGATTCAAGGTTTCGCGACTGACCAAAGTGATATCTCCGGGCGAGAATTTCCCGACAATATCGCTGAGAAGTCCGACAGGAACGGTCATTTCGCCGGGAGATTGAACGTGGGCCTCAAAGGATGTTTGAATGGCCAAACTCATGTCGAAAACGCTGAGTTGGACTCGCTGCGTTTTTTTGCAAGCGACTAAGAGGACATTTCCTAACACGGGGTGGGTGGGTTTTGCTGGGATAGCTTTGCTGACAAGTTCGAGATGGTTGGCTAAATTGTCTTGCGTGCAGACGAGCTTAATTTCTGCTGGTAAAAGGTCGGGAGAATCGCCTGCGCTATTGGAAGAATTGCGATCGGATTTTTCTTCTAGTTTTGGTTCATCTTCGACCAAAGGTTCGGTTTGTTCTAAGGGAACACTTGCCTTGGGTTTTCTTTTGGAAAATCCGCTCTCTTTTTTTCGGTTTTTAGCTGTCGCGGTGCGGGATTTGGTTTGCATCTTTGTGAGTTAAAATAGCTGCTAAGCGGGGGGAGCGTTAGCTGCCCAGAGAATAGCTCGCACGACTCAGCTTGTCACTCAATCTACCAACCCTAACCTCAATCACCCTACTAAATCTGTACTATTGAGTGACATCCCAAAGGTGCAAATGAGCAAGCTTGTCAACAACCTGAAAACGGTTAGTAGCCGGTTAATTAGAAAAAAATTTCCCGCCCAAGTTAACAAGTTTTACTACAAACCTGTCTTCTGGACGGGGGCTTACTTTGTCTCTAGTTGTGGTAGCGTTACTCTTGAGAAACGATGAGGCCTATGTCCAAAGCCAAGATGCTCCAGAATAATAATGTTGCTAACGCTTTGTTTATTTGGCTTCAATTCCTCTGCCACCAAGCTAACGCTATGGTGGCAGTACCCTTTCAGCATTTTCCGATGGAAAGTTGTCATGTGTGGCGTGGTCTTTGAGTGGGTGTAACTTCTCCCCACCTAAATCGGAAATTTAGGTGGAGAGGGTTCAACTCTAAAAGCGCGGTTCACTAAATCTAAAATGGGTTCACTTACTAAGAAAAACCCGGCGCTTCGCACGACTACAACTCACGTACATAAGCTGATTGTGCGCTCGAATGCTGTCGCGGTACTCTTTGAGAAAATGAGTTTTTTGACTGGGACAAACCCGAGCGAGGTACAGCAATTTAGTAGCGACTTTCCTGCCGATATCACTGCTATCAATTCCCACCTCCGTGAAAGTAGAGCCTTGAGAATTGTGTACGGTAATTGCCCAACAATTTCTCATATCTGCAAAGATTTCACAATGGTCGTACCATGCCTTCCATAAGCTCGGATTGCTTTTAGCATTTTGCAGCAGCCTAGCATTGTCCTGTTGGAATCGGCGAGCGTCATTTTCGTGGAGGATATAGATTTGGCGTCGGTCGCCTGCATCGGTTTTAACCTGGAGATTCCAGGCTTTATAGCCAGAGTACCTATCCTCTCGAAATTCGGCAATTTCCACTTCTGCTGATGTGGGCAGGATGACGGTTTTGCCGTCGGGAGCAATAACGGGAGCTTTAGCAATCAACCTCTCTCCAATAACAAATCTGGGAGCATTTTTCCCGTAGATTTTAGCTCGGATTTTGCTATTCCAGTAGGCGACGCGCTCGTTAGTATAGCAGAGGATGCGAAAGCAATCAGGGTCTTGAGAAAAAGTAGAAGAGAACTTTTTTAAGGCGTATTTCAGCAGCGTTTTTTCTCGGACTAGGAAGGCTCCGTTTTTTTTATCGAGGCTGAATTTGGAGAAGGGTTTGAACGCCTCTTTGTTCTTGACAGCCGTGCGGGAAGCTGTTACGAATTCTAGCAGGGGGCTGCCCGCACCTTGCCGGACGACCTCTGTTAAAACGGCTTTTTCAGGTACGTTGAAAGATTGAGATTTTTTCTCTTCTATTTCGCCATTAACAGGAGGCAATTGTGCGGGGTCGCCCATGACGATGAGCTGCCGATTGCTGCCGATGAGCAAAGCGCTAGCAATTCTTTCTTGAATGATATTCCACAGTTCTGCTGTAACCATGCTGCACTCATCAAGAAAAATGGTGTCGTACAGGTGAAGGAAAGAAGGAGAAACTTGTTTGAGGATTTTATTTTGCCCCTGTTTGACTGGAGCTAATCCCAGTAGCTGGTGGATGGTCATAAAGTCTACTCCTCTGAGTCCTTTTTCAGCAGCCATCCGCCGCAATACGCCTACAGCTTTATTGGTGGGAGCGGTGAAAGCGACTCTCTTTCCGGCACTGACTAATTGTTCTGCTACCAGGTTGACAAGGGTTGATTTTCCCGTACCTGCATATCCAAATAGCCCGAATACCCGTTTAGAGCTTGTTACAAATTGTTCGAGGAGTTGGAGGGCGTTGTTTTGTTGAGAAGTTAATTGAAAATTCGGTTTTACCAGTGTTTGAATCATAGGGTTGGTTTCTTCCATTATCTTTCAAACACTAATCAGCGGTAGCTGAACTTTACACAACAATTAATTGATGAGGCGATAATAATAACTTTATTTTGTTCGATTTAGTTTACCGCACGTCAATTTTTACATAGTTATGAATTGCGCACAACTCAAAAACAATCCTAGCGCACCAATCAAAAATAATCCTAGCTATCAGTTGGATTTGTAGCTAGGATTATTTTTGGAGTAGCGGAGTTATTAATCTAATGAATGTCCTTTGACTAATTCGACTTCAAAATAAGCTTTTTCCATCAAATTTGAGGCAATCTTGGCTGTTCTTCAGTGTCAAAAACAATCACAAATGTGCGATTTTTAACCAACCGTTGCAAAACCCGCAAATGAGCATCTGCATCGTTTCTCTTGCGAAATCGCGCCACAACAATACGCTGGCAATTAGGAAGTAAGCGAACTAAGCACCACGGGTGCAACTTCTCAAAATAGGTCATTTTAACCTCCAGAGCGCAGTAACAAATTGTGTTCTTATTTAATTACCAGCCATTACCTTAATTGAAACAATATTGTCAAAGACAGGTCACGGCGATCTTGACAATTGACTTTGTTTGTGGTGAAACAAGCTCAAATTATCTTTTGATGCTGAAAAAACTCGCTCTATGTGAAATCAAAAACAATAGTGGCGCGTCTATTTGGAAATGAGGCATTACAAATCTCTGAAGTTTATCAATTTTAGAAAACACGAACAATCGTTCAATGCACTAATTTCAAGCATGCGCGCCACTATAGCAGTTCTTTTCGGGGCGTGAGGTATACACTCAAGCAATTACCAATTACCTTCGCAAGGCGAGCGCCCAAGTGCGTCTCCTCCAGACCTGAGAAATGCTATACTAATGCACGCTATTATCTTCAGAAAGCCGACATAGCAAGGTTGTCAGTGCCTCTGGAATTTCCTCAAAATGTTCCAGCAGAAAGTCCATTACTGCCAGATGACGCAAATCGACAGGAGTAGGAAATCTTCGATTTTTCCCCTTTTTAAACCAACCCCGCACTGTAGAATCAGAACGGGAACAAATAAAAGCGATTTCCTCGTAACTCACCGCCCACTTGTCATAAAACTGCTTCGGTGTCATTCCCAATTGGCATTGGCTGTAAGCTGCAATTAAATTGCGATCTCTATCTGTCAAAGTATGCGGCTTTTTCATCCTCAAACCCCTCCAAATCTTCCTCCCGCGCCGTATCAAACTGACACCAAGCAGCGCTCTTGGAATTAGGAGCCAGCCAAATTATGTAGCACCACATCCAACAGCACCGGCGCGGTTCGCAGTTGTAAAATTTGCCAATAACTATTCCCCGATCGGCTTCTGAGCCAACACCCGTCCAGCGCACCATCTCGCCGCACTCAAAGCGCGGCGTGTGAATTTTGGCAAAATTAGCAGGCAATTCGATCGAAGGTGGCATCCCCTTCAAATCTCTTAGCGGCAGCGCCGAAATCAAATCTCGACTTCCTTTTAAGATTGACATAAGTTCATAGCTGTGAATCGATTGCACCTGACTTTTTTTGACAGGTTTTCAGGCAAATTTCTTGATAAAGAAATTGCCGCGCGATCTTCGCCTAAATCAATCAACTGAAATCAAGCTGTGTAAATTCCTTTCTCCGGCATAATTGCCCTGTTTTGAAATTAAATGCTAAGCCGTGACCCGGGCAGGTTCCTAAATTAGGGTGCTTGGTATTTGGCAAAAGTTTATAACCTTTGTGGGGGCAAATATTACCAGGCAGCAAGGAGCAATTCGAGTAAGCTTCCTCCAAGCGTGGCAAGAAGTTGTAGTCTGCTGAAAGGATTGGTATATTGCGGTAGCACAACCGCACCACTTGTTTTATTTCGATAACTTCACAAGCTAATTGAACTCGTGCTTGCCAATCTTCTGCTGTTTCCCCATCTGTGAAGAATAAGTTGATAAGTCGGTCATGCCAAAAGCGAAAGTCAAAGTGATAGTGGAGCGGTTCAAACTTGAGAATCTCTGCATCAGAGTGCGGTCGATCGGGAAGTATAGGAATCCAGAAAGGGATGACTTTCCCTGGAAATCTTGATTCAAAACTGGGAGGACAACAGCTTTTAACGCATTGTACAAGCGCTCTTTCTCCAATGGCGACTACTTGATTCTGTGTTTTTATTTTTGTTACGGTAATAGACATAGTTTTTGGCAATTAATTAGTGTTGCTAGAAATTGGCACTAATACCAATCCCTCTCATAGTTACAAGGAAAGATTGCGTTCGTTTAATGGGAATGATCCTGCTGTACCCAAATTTAATGGATGCGTTGCAAAAATCTTTGCAGTACAGAAATCGCTGTCCAATTACCTTTATTAGCAGCTTCGACGTATCGCCGGATCGAATTTTCAGTTAGTTGTTGGTCAAGCCAATGCGTTAATTCCACTAGCTCCTGCTTTTGTTGTTGATTGTGCCCTGCCAACAACTCAAACATCCCCAACTTCTGGAACGTGGAAATGTCAAAGTTTGCCAGTTCTTCCTCAATCCAATGCCTGAGCTGTTCAACTTCTTCTGGTGACAGAGTGGGCAGCGGCGGGTGCTGGATGTTGAGAAATTTCTCTACTTCTGGGTAATCTCCGACGTACATCTTTCCTTCCAAGCGATCGCACACAATTGCATGGGTGGGAAATTCATCATCTGAACCGAGGTGGTATGGTTCCAGATCGAGGGCGAGAGCGGGATGTTCAGTAAGTGGCTCGTACACAGCATAGTAACTGAAAGTCCCTAACCGTTCTACTAAACTTACTTAAATCTGACGACTCAGATTCAACGTTAGCTTCCTGCTTCAACGTAGGGGGACGGCCCCTTCTACTCCACAGACGTAACTTCAGGCCGAACTAGCCTTAGTTTCTCAAAAGGGGCTTGAGACAAATTAATCGCCGCATTCAAGTCTCGATTGATTAGCAGCTCACAACATTGACAGTTGAAAACTCGTTCTTTTAATGGCAGGGGTTGAATATTACCGCATTGGTGGCACGTCTTAGAGGACGGATACCAACGATCGACAACTTCAACTTTCGTACCATGCATGAACGATTTATATTCCAACTGCCGCCGAAACTCATAGAAGCCACAATCCGAAATCGATGCTGCTAATTTGTGATTAGCCAGCATACCGCTCACATTCAGATCCTCGATCCGAATGTGGGCATATTTTTTGCTGATTTCTGTTGTGGTTTTCTGCAAGAAATCCCGCCGCTGATTGGCTACTTTTGCATAATTTTTCGCCAGGGAGCGATAATATTTTTGAGCATTTTTGGATGCTTTAATTCCCAATCGACGGTTTCCTAGCTGCTTTTTCCTATTCTTCCACTGTAATTTACTCAGCTTGGTTTTCGCTTTTTTGAGTGGTTTCGGGTAAGAATATACAGTACCATCACTAAGGGTGGCAAAGGTGGAAACACCGAGGTCAATCCCTACGGGTTCTGCGATTGAGTGCAGCAAAGGTGGAACTTTCTCGGCTTTGATAGCAAAAGAAATATACCATTTGTTAGCTGAGCGAGAAATAGTAAAGGTCTGAGCCATACACTTGAATGGAATGGCTTCCTTTAACCTAAAAGTCCCCAATGTTGGCACTTTTATTCGCTTGGATGGCTCTAACAAAATGGAATGATTCCAATCGGCTGCATCTACAGTAAATGAATCGCCATCTTTCTTCCGTTTGAAGGTGGGAAACTTTCCTAATCCTTTAAAATAACGAGAAAGTGCTTCTTGAAAGTGCCGGAATGTCATCTTGTAAACTCTAGAAGACAGAGTGTTAGTCCATTGATATTCCGGTAGCTTTTTTACGTGGTTGGTAAAAACTCTTTCAATCGCTGCTACTTTTTTAGAACTACCGATCTTGATATCCATTGCATTTTTGTACAGATTCAAGGCGTAGTTATAGCAAAACCTCGCATAACCAGAATGTCGCGCCATTAAAGTCTGTTCGCAGTTATTAAGTTTTAGTTCGAGTTTAATGGCGTACATAATCTGTTAAAGTTTTTGAGCGACTTCTCTGAGTTCTTCAACAATACAATTGTGCTAAATCGTAACGTCTATGACCATTAGCAGTGCGATGATCTGGGATTAACTTTCCTTCAGATTCCCACCGCCGTAAGGTTGAGACGCTTACACCTTTCAGTTTAGCAGCTTCAGAGATGGTTAACTTGCTCATTTCGTTATATTAGAACAGAAGATAAAGAAGTTTAACTAGGATTGAGTAAATTTTTGCGAACTGATTTTACCCCTCTAATTGTTAAGAATGGATGAAACTTAAATGAGCAGGTCACTCCCAATAGCGGCGATAGCCGCTCTTTGACCAGCCCGCTGGCTGAGTGCGATCCTCTTCTCCGGCTGCGCTAACGTCGTCAACAACCAAATGGAAGGTGTTTGAGAGCCTTCTTCACGCGCGCGTGACAGGGCTGCCGCTCTTTGACAAGGCAAAACCTGTCTTGTACCGATAAATTTGTCAGTTCAATTTTCCGACTATCAGTGAATATCCATAGATTTTTACAATGGCTTTTCGCCTGAAAATCGCTTAATTTTTTAGCTGTTTTTTAAGTAAAATAGTAGTCGCTACCAACAATATTTCCCCCAAACATCTAACTTTTTTGGGGGAAATATTGGCGGTTTGTGGGTGTAATGACAATCAGGATTCCGGTGTATTTACTGCTGGTGTCGCACTGATAAGTACCTTCTGGTTGTTGATTGGTGGAGTCATTTTTAATGATTTGGGCATTTCCTAGCATTTGCAGCAGTAAGTATATATCTATCTGCCCTTTGACTGGTTCCGTAAGATAGTTTTTATGGAGTTATGGGGATTACGTCAATTACAGCTCAAGAGTCAGGAAAGCTTATTCACACCTCACTCTTGAGCAGGCGGCTCAAACCAGTCAGGATTGTCGCGGATAGCAGTTGCCTTTGTTTTAGCTAAAATACATCCGGGAAGAAATGGGTAGCCATCGCGAGCCTTGCGTCCAAATATCGCCTGAATTCAAAGAAGACTTACGGGAGAGCCCTTCAACTGTTGAAACAATCTGGCGAACCAAAGTCGCGATCGCCTCACTTCAGAATCCCGAGTGCCTTGACAAGCTGTTCCGGCTGCACTTCTAAATAGCGCTGGAGGCTCGACAAATTTTTGTGACCTGATATCTCCATAATTACCCGCAGTGGCACCCCAGCATTGCTCAAGTTCGTGAGTGCTGTCCGCCTCATCGAATGTGTGGAAGCTCCCTTAATTCTTACCCGCTTGCAAGCTTCTTTAAAAATCAAATCTGCCTGAGAGCGCGTCAAAGGTTTCGTACCCTCTCGCCCCGGAAACAAAAAACCCGCATCTGGATTGTAAGCCAATAAAAACTTAGCCAACATGGGATGTAGCGGCAGCGTTCGCGTTGCTGACTTGCCCTTAGTTGTCGCTTTCCGCAGCGTCACCACACCGCCAACAATGTCCTGAGTTGTTAAAGCTAACGCCTCTGAAATACGACAGGCACAATAAAAAGTCACAGCAAACAAAAGCCTATCCCTTGCTGTAACAAAACCTCGGTCGAACAGCCTAGAGATTTCGGCGGGCGTCAAAATCTTAGCACGCCCGTTGCCTTGAACCTTCATGGCGCAGCCCTCCAAAATGAAAGCTCCCTTATTATTGGACGAAAGTAATGTTTCGTCAAGTCTGCTGAAAAGCTTTTATTGCTTGATGGGACACTTGCGGGGCGCTGCGCCTCCGGTGCCGGAGCCCGCGCTTTTTATTGCATTTAGAGTGGCTTTTATTGCTACTCAACTGACTTAAATTCTCAGGCAAGTTGATAATTGGCAGGGTGGCGATCGCGTCTATGAGGTCTCGGAATGTAACAGGTTCAAGGGCAGTCATAACAGCACGATCTAATAAAACTGGCGCTCAGATAATTTGATTATACTATTTTTTGATTCAATTTGCAATTTTTTTTGCTATTTTTGTTACTCCTTAATAAAAAGTTAGGAATCTTTGGGAAAAGAGCTTCCCTCACTCATGCAAAAAAAAATGCCATTGCAGTCGGCGAGCAAAAGCATTGTTATAAGTTTCAGAGGGTAAAGGTGCGCTCTGGTTAATTGGTTGGCGATCGAAACTTTTCGTTCACCGTCTTGACGCCGAACGCGCACCTTTACCTCTGTCAGAAGTAGCGAAGGTTCGAGTGTCTGCAATAACCGCTTTGGGAGCAAGCTTGAGGATGAGAGGCATCACAATTTCGGGAGAAATTTCCAGCCTATTTTTGATTTGAGCCTGCAACCATTCAACAGAGGAATCAGAACCATTGACTTTTTGCTTGAACCCCATAGACGGTGCAGCAGCTTTGATGGCGCTGGCAATTTTGCGAGCTTGTCTCAGTGAAATCAGCGAAGTATTAACGGCAGAAATTGAGGTCGTGCTTGTGCCTAAATGTGCGGCAAAATCAATAGGTTTTGCAGGTTCGTTCGGTGTTTGTTTGCCTGCACGCCGATGGCGAAAGCAATGGGTGCTGGCTGGGTTCTCAATTTCAATTGTTGCTCCATTTACCTCGCTGCCGGCACCGTCGGATTGCGCTGTGGCTGTTGCCACATTTACTTCTGTTCGATTGTTTGTGAGTTCTTCCGATTGGGCTGCTTCAGGCTCGTGCAGGAATGCTGAGGCTAAGCAAAAAAGGGTGGAAAAAAGGAAAGGCGGAAATAGTACATCGTTGATAGTTTCGATAGTCATCTGAACAAAAAACTCCCAATCAAAATTTTTGCGGTAAGCATTGCTAACCTTTTTTAGATTGCAACAGTTGACAACATGGTGCAGCATGGCTACACGGGCTGAAGAACCGGAGAATTAACTTCATCCTTTTGGATGATTAACTGAGGAGAAATCCACCTAATCTGATAATTAATTCAACAGTCCCGGCCTGCTGTACGAGGATCTAAGCGGTTTCAGGAAAGCGAAAAGTTGTGTTTTCTTTCTTTGCGATCGCCTCGCGCGTGACGGACACCAATGCGAACGGGACATTGGCGGATGAGCATTCAGCCGTCACAATTAGCACTCTCTGCGGAGAGTGGTTTCAGTAGCTGACTTTTTTAGCCGCTCCGCGACGGTAGGCGCGGAGGTTAATCAAAAATTAATCGGACATTACCGAACTGCCCACTTCACCCCTATAGAGGAAGCGATCGCATAATTCTGCGCGGCAATTACTGCTTTCGTTATGGTTCAAGTGAGACAAACTTATGTGACAAGCAGCAAACGGGAATCAAGCTAATGGAAAAATTTCCATCATCGATTTGCTGGTCAGCGTCTTTGCGAACTCAGCTTTTAATAAGTGGCGATCTTTGTAAGACCAATGGAAAATTTTCCATCACCGACAAACTGACCGGCGCCTTGCAGACTCAAATTTCACGGAGTGGTGCGTCCGTGAGAAAGGCAATGGAAAATTTTCCATCACCGACAAGCTGACCTCCGCGCGCGATCGCACGGCCTTGCATCGCACAGAAATGGAGTTCAACTTGGACACTCACGTTGTCAAACACGATCCGCAAATTGCCTGTAGGCGTCATTATTCCGTTTTTCGGCTTTAGTCGTTACGGCGAACTCGCCTCACTTTCGCCTAGGGTTGGGCGTTCGCTCAGTTCAACAGTGGGGCCAGGTTGGTCAGTGGGTGTTTTGGAAGTCTGCGGCTCGGTGGGTAGAATAGCGGGATTGGGCAGAAGATCGGGGCGATCGCTTACTGTGGCAGCCTCCTTATCACTATTGCCCCGGACGCTAGACGCGCTTGGAGGTGTTAGTTCCGTACTGCCAATGCGGTCGGGCGGCGCAGTCGGTTTTGGCACGCGATCGCCGTATAGCGGGTCGCTGTCCAAGTCTGAATCGTCACCTGGATCTAACTCACCCTCCCATTCACGGTTGGCATCGTCACTTGGATCTAACTCACCCTCCCATTCGCTGTTGGCATCGTCACCTTCACCGCCTAACTCGTCGGAAATTCCGACTTCGTTCCGACCATTTTCCGACAAGTTTTGATCGCCTACAATTGGCTCTGGCTCAACCTCTGAAACCTCATCAATGTCAGAATTCCGACAATTCCGACACATTTGAGCAGGTGGCGATTCCTCTTCTATTTCTGATTCGCTCACCGTCGGCGCTGCGGTAGCAGGTGGCGACTCCTCTTTTATTTCTGATTCGCTCGCTGTCGGCGCTGCGGTAGCAGGTGGCCAATCCTCTTCTATTTCCAATTCGCTTGCTGTCAGCATCGCAGTAGCAGCTTCCGATACCGAGGCGCACATGGATGATGCCGGACTTACCCATTCATCTTGTAAATTGCCGGAGCGCTGCGCTGGAGTGTCGGAATTGCCGGAATAGCGGGTTAAGGGGGGTTCAGCGTTGACCCTGGCAAGCGCTTGGGCCATTTCTTGGTTGCCGGAACTTTTGCCGGAATCTGTCGGAATTCCGACGCGGGTTTTAGATAATGGAAGCGCTCGAATGCGGAGGTCTTTTCCCTTGCCAGAGAGAAGTGCGTACCCGTTTTCTGTGAGAACGGCGAAGTTGGAGCGAATTTCAGCTAATGTGGGTTTGCGCTTGCACCGCTTGAAGACGCTGTTCTGGACTTGAGCGGCTGAAACCTCCTCTCCCTTCCGCAGGGCATAGGTGTAAATTAAGGAGAGATGGGCCCCGGCCGAATCGGAGGCGTGGTTATTCGTTTGCAAGATGCGGAATTGCCCGATGCTGAACTTAGCCGCGGCGATCGCCCGCTCTAAGGTATCGAGGCCGACGCGCAGCGGGTTTGGCTTTTCTTCGTATTTCAATTCCATGCAGTGCAGCAGGAGGGCTAACCTCAAGGTTTGAGACAGCATTTTGCCCAAATAAGCAAAAAATGCTGGGTCTTCAAATTCCACTGCTTGTTGCTTGCGCCTGACTTCTTCCCACCACCGCTGCCACCGCTGCTTTGCTTCGGCCGTAAACGACAGCAGGACGGGGGGCAATTCTCCACCTTCACGAGCGGCAGGCAACCCCGCTAGCTCTCGGAGATCGCCGTGGAGCAATCGCAGGTGGTCGTACAATTCTTGCAATTCCCCGGAGATTGCAACTTGCGAGTCTGACCAAGATGCAAAGTTATCAGGAGTTGACGGCACCGCGATTAAAAAGCGGCTGATTAGCCCATCGCCGTCGTCGGGGTCGCTAAACAATTGTTGGACTTTGGATAATTGAGTAGCCCCTGTCAAATTCAAGCACAAATCTTTAAGTTCAAAGGCATCTTTATCGTCAGCCCGTTCAAATTCAATATCTGCGGGCGAGTTCCACATTTGTAGCAGGATTTGCCGAGTATCTCCCCCCCTGTCTTTATACTGATCCAGCTTCAACAACCTTATCAATTCGTCGAAAACCCAAGCACTGCCACTCCTGGGAGGGAGTTCGCTCATCCGTCGCAGAACGCCTTCGGGACTTCCTCCTTCAATAAGTCGTTTGGGTACGGGCGAAGGCATTGAAGCTTTAAAAATTGCGGGATTTGACGGGCTATTTTTGAGTTTTTCTTTCTCTTGAGTAGATTTTTGTTGCCATGCTTCCTCTAGCTTTTTTAATTCTTCTTTGAGCAGATTGTATGCGGATTTGGCTTGCTTGTAACGCTGTTTGAGACTGCCAAAAACTGAGCGCATTGTCTGGCTTTTGCCAGCCGAAGCTAAAGCAACTACCATTGTCCAGAAGATAGGATACTCTACCCAACTGTCGGCTATTGTTGCACCTTCTTTGCCAATCATTCCAATATGTCCCCCCATTTGGCTGCCACAGGCGGAGAGAAGGTACTGGTAAATGTAAATGGGGTCGATGCGGTCAGAAGTGGCTTTAGTCAAAACTGCTCGGGCTAGAGGAGCGGGCAGAATTTGAGCGATGTCTAGTTGCTGTTGGCCGTAATTGAGGATTTTTTTGAGTTTTTGAACTTCTTGTGCGCGAGTTTCTCCGTAGCTGATATGGGTTTCTATTTCGGTGGCTAAATCTTTTACTCCTTTCAAAGGAAACCTTTCACGGGCGGATAGTTCAATAAAAGCGGCTGTCTGTTGGGGCGGGTTGATTTCACTGTTAATAATGTCAGTGACGCGATCGTACAAGTAGTGACCGCTGTTGGAGCTGTTGACACTGGAGGCGTTAGAAAAGGAACCAGGATTAGGTTTGCTGCCGTTCGTGCGATCGCTCTTTTCAGAGTTTTGGTTATTAGAATTTAGTTCGCTAGCATTGCTAATGTCCTGGGAGTTTTGAGTTGCTTTCTGCTGTCCATTTTTTTGACTGTTGGCTGCATTGTGCCCCTTAAATGGTGAAGTCCACCCGTCCTGTTTCGCCCAGTGTGCTAGCGTGCCGATGCCCACCCCGCTGCTTTTGAAACTCCTCCATTTTTTGTCGCATTCTCCCGGCTTGTATTTGGGGGAGTAGCGGCTCCACTTGTCCCATTCATAGAGGAGAGAATCATCAATGGAGTTGAGAACCATTCCCACCCCACACCATTCGTCGTAGTTATCGGCACGGGCCGGGGACAGAGCGGCTAGGTAGGACAGCGCCCAATCGATATCAGTCCACTCCGGTTCTGGGCGGTGAGTGCGGTGTAGGTGTCGCCGGCGGGGAGCGGTAGAATTGGCTTCAGCTTCTTCTAGAGCTTCTTCTAGAGGGAGGAGTTCAGAATTTCCTGATTCCCCCAGGGCTGGGGCCAGCATTTGTTCAACGATCCACTGCGGGGCTAATGCCACGCTCGTTTCATCGGGAGCGCAGCCTACACGCCAGACGTACTCGCCAGTAGTCGGGTGGACGCTGGGAGGCAGGCAGGATTGCAACCCCGCCCAGCGCAGTTCGAGTTGTTCGCCTTTGCCGTCGTCTCCAATTTCGCCTGTGGGGAATTTTTTGGTGCGGATAGCTCCGGCGTATTGTTCTGGGACTAGGAATAGGTATTGGCAGCGGCCGGACCGATTGGAGGTAAAGGCGACGGTGTGGGGTAATTCTTCGCCATCGGACAGTTCAAGGATTTTCGCTCTAGCACTAGCTCCGTCTTGGTCTACTGCCATTAAATAGTAGGTGCTCCCGTTGGCAGCGATCGCAGTTCCAGTGATCAGCCCATATCCTTTGGGGTAGCAGCGGTATTGAGTGCCGTCGGCTCTATCTACCATTTGGCCAAGAGTTATAGCTTCTTTCATTTGGGCGGGACTGAGCGGTTTTTGCTGCCAGCCCGTGCCTTGAGGGACTTTCCTGCCGTCGAGCAGGCAGAGTTGCCAGTCTTGAGGAATCCGGGATAAGCCTTGAAGAAGACGAATATTTAGGTTGCTAGGGGATGAGTTGTTAGGCATGGAAAGCTCCTACGCTTGCTTGGTTTGCGGGAGCCGGAGTTTCAAGCAAAAAGGTCCTAGATGTTAGAGCTACCAGAACATATCTGTTGATTCAGAGCTTCTGATTTGGTATTATTGAAGGACTAACACTAAAGTTTTTGGCTCTGGAAAGGGCTCAAAATTCCGGCTCCCAAAAGGGATCAAAATTCCGGCTCCCAAAAGGGCTCAAAATTCCGGCTCCCAAAAGGGTTAAAAGCTTCAGCTCCCAAAAGAGTGAAAAGCTTCGGCTCCCAGAAGGGTGAAAAGCTTCAACTCCCAAAAGGGTGAAAAGCTCCGGCTCTGAGAAGGATGAAAAACTCCGGCTCTGAGAAGGGTTAAAAGTTCCAGCTCCCAAAAGGGCTGGAAGCTCCGGCTCCTAGAAGGGTTAAAAGCTTTGGCTCCCAAAAGAGCTGAAAGCTCCGGCTCTGAAAAAGGCTGAAAACTCCGGCTGTGAGAATGGTTAAAAGCTCCGGCTGCGAGAATGGTTAAAAGCTCTGGCTCCCAAAAGGGCTGAAAGCTTCGACTGTGAAAAGGATCGGTGGTCATAACTGTTAAAAGGCCCCGGTTGTTTGATTTGTAAGAAGCGATACGGTTAAAGAAAAACGTTCAGAATGGGGATTCTAAGGTTGTTTTTCTGACTAACTGTTCGCTTTGAGTCATCCAATAGCCTCACTTGCGATTCGGTTAGAGTTTAGAGTGAGGCAATATTTTTATCTGAAAGGGTAGACTATCAGAAAAGCCAATTATTGGCTTGTGTTGGAGGGATAGTCATAAAATTGATCACAAACTATCATATAACCGACCATAAATTTGATCGAGTAAAGATTTGTTAAAGTCAGGTTGAGGCATCACCCTCAGTTACTTGTACGCGCCGGGCAATCGCATCTAATTAGAGCTTGACGAAATACCTTAAATGTGTACTTACCTCAAACCAGGGATTTGCGATGGCAGTTAGATAAGTTATCCTGGTATAATGTAGGCCGTCTAACCACCCCTGCCATTACTCATTGGCTAGTTGGAAACTGGAATGTCAGCAAAAGTAGAAGAAAATGTAGTAGCAGATAATCGAATCCACAAACGTCTCGGTCAGTTAATAACGGCGTTGGTGGAAGATGAGCGCGTTGGTAGCTCTAGGGAGTTAGGGAGACTGACTGGAATTG
This sequence comes from Microcoleus sp. F4-D5, assembly GCF_036704885.1. Taxonomy (NCBI): domain Bacteria; kingdom Bacillati; phylum Cyanobacteriota; class Cyanophyceae; order Oscillatoriales; family Microcoleaceae; genus Microcoleus; species Microcoleus sp. F4-D5. The sequence goes on from NZ_JAUBSX010000043.1 coordinate 44,156, forward strand.
CATTCAACACGCTGGCTAACTGGTGCGAGGGAAAAGCCGATCCAAGGCTGCAAAAGTTAATGCAGTTTGCCTATGCGATCGGTTGGTCTATGACAGAGTTGATGCAATATGCGGAAGGGGATGAAGATCCCTACGAGGCGATCGCTCGTAAAAAAAAAGCACAACAGCAGAAGTACCGTCAAGCGTCTTAACAACAGAAAAAGATCCATTTATTCAATATTTCAATGCTACGCTAACTGCCGAACAAATCCAGAAGCGCGAATTATTTTTACAACGAATTAAAGCTGATTTATTACCGGATATAACATCCCGTAAAAGGCTTTATGTCTTGTTAATTGACAGCATGGCAGTTAAGGGTATTTCAGAATTAGAAATCTTTGAAACAACTTCCATTTCGGAGAAATTACTGTCGAAGATTCGGAATCTAGACATGGGATTTCAGTTCGGTCGTTCCTATTTAGAAGAGTTAGCGCCCTATCTTTTTCAAGTAAAGAATTGGGAAGAGTTAAGACCTGTTTTTAAGGTGCCATACATATCTTATCAGGGGTGGGTCGATCATCTGATTGAAGACTTGCAAATGGCTGAACCCCTATCTATAGCTATAGCTTCAATGAGATAGTTACTAAAAGATGACCGATAAATTTGAGATGGGAAAGTAGGAACTGAGGTCAAACTTAGAGTAAAATAACCAAGTTTCTACTCTAGCAAGGCAGAAATAACTTACCAGCTAGAACAAAAGGAACCTGTATAGGTGTTACACTAGATAACATACTGTAAACTGGATTGGATCGGGTTATCGAATCTCAGAAATATCGCTGGTAATAATGCCCCATCTCTACGCGAGGAGTGTCATCTTCTCAGACAACGAACGGAGGCTACTCCAAAAAATCGCGCGCTCCTCGACCAACCCCTACAGATCGATCGGACGCGCTCGACTGGTATTGGCAGCCGATTCGGGAGCTAACAATACCCGAATTAGTCAGCAATTGCAGTTAGATTAAGGCAAAGTACGGCTTGGGTTAAAATAATGAAGCTATCCGATATTTCAATAGGTGAGGAGAACGAACTTCCTCCAAGCATAGGTAGGGTCAAAGACTACCTCATTTCATTGGAACGTGAGCCTTTGTTTTTACAAGGTGACACTTATACACTTTTAAAACAGTTCCCTCCTAATTGCATTGATTGTGTAATAACATCTCCACCTTATTGGGGACAGAGAGTTTATATCAATGGGGGAATTGGACTTGAAGATAAGTGGCAAGAATACGTTAATAAATTGCTGGAAATATTTGGTGAAGTAAAGCGCATTATTAAGCCAACAGGTTCTTTTTGGCTAAATATAGGAGATGCTTACCAGCAGAAATCAATGGTAGGTATCCCTTGGCGAGTTGCACTTGCAATGATAGATCGACAGAATTGGATTCTCCGCAATAGTGTGATTTGGAACAAAGTAAAAGGCAATCCTGACAATGCAAAAGACAAACTCCGAAATATTTACGAACACGTTTTTCATTTTGTCAAAGCAGATAGATATTTTTATGATGTTGATGCAATTCGTTCAAAACCAGGACAAGCCAAAGTTGTCAATGGTTCTGTAGTCTCTGCAACTGGCGTTTCTGGTGTGCGCTACCGCCGACAAATTGAATTGTCCACAGCACTTAGCGATTCAGAACGTATAAATGCTCTGAAAGCTCTTGAGTTCGTCTTGGAAGAAGTACGCGCCGGTAAACTATCTGACTTTCGTATGATTATTCGCGGTCAGCAAAGAACAACACACTCTGACTCAGCAAAAGTTTCTGGGCGAGCGCGCGAACTTGCTGAACGCGGTTTTTATTTTCTTAAATATCACCCAAATGGCAGTAAACCCAGTGACGTTTGGGATATCTTGCCAGAGGATACCCAGAAGCGTACTATTCACTTTTCACCCTATCCTGAAGACTTATGTAAAATTCCCATTCTGGCTACCTGTCCGCAAGCTGGTATTGTTCTCGACCCGTTTGCAGGCACAGGTACAACAAATCAGGTTGCATTTCAACTAGGACGCAGATCGATTGGAATTGATATCTCAGGTGAATATCTCACTGTTGCTCGTAAAAGGTGCAGCCTACTTACATGACCAAAGTTATCGAATTGTACGGACATCCTACGAGTCGATCGCTTGACTGGAGCGATATTGCTTCTAGTCAACACTGTCCTTTTCTATCTCGTAAATGTCTTAAGAATCGAAAAAGCGAACCAGACATTACCATTGGCACTTGCACTGTTTCTTATGGTAGAGGAGGCCGAAATATTATTATTTGTCCATTTCGGCTTCTCGATCGCAGCCAAATTTTTATTGATTGCCTTCATTTGCTAACACTTCACCAGCCTGGTAACGAACTTCGAGTCATTCCCGAAATTGCCGTACCTGGAGGCAGTATTGACTACTGCCTCGCTTCTGTACGTTCAGGAAAAGTCATCGATTTTACTGGCATTGAACTGCAAACTCTTGATACTACTGGTACGGTGTGGCCTGAACGGCAGCGCTTTCTCCGACAGCAAGGCATCACAGTGAGAGATGTAGATACCACATCGAAAAAAGGATTTGGTATGAACTGGAAGATGACTGCCAAAACAACCTTGATGCAACTCCACCACAAAATTCATACATTTGAACATCTCAGCAAGCATCTTGTTCTAGTAGTTCAAGATTGCCTGATTGATTATATGCAACGTGAATTTTATTTTGAACATATTCAAGAGGCACGCCTTGGAGATCCCATGCAGTTTCACTCTTACGAACTGCTAGCAGAAACTGGAAGCTATCGCATCCAACTTAATAAGCGTTGGAGTACGGATGCTAATGGAATTGCACAGTGTCTCGGTCTACAAACCAGTCCAAGAGTAGAGCTTGAGGCAATGTTAAGGCAGATAGAAAATAAGTTACCGCAAAGCACTTTGTTGTCTGTGGGGCAGCCATTACCAGTTTCTACACATGAAGACGTTACCGATGACAGCTAATACTAAATCCGGGTTGACCCCACCCGCAATATGTGCGGGTTAATCCGCTCAAAGTAAAAGTGAAAGGGGAGGGACTTAATGCCTCCCATGTCATGTAATAGATGACTATACTTTTACCAGCTATAACGTTCTCGATCGAGACTTCGGACAGTTTTAGAGCGCCAACCATAGAAAGCGGGTTTTACCCAGATATCAAAGCAAAGCTACCAACAAAAAATCAAGGATTTCAGGCTGTGAGCTAATAACTGTCCGGACTGTTGCTCGATACGAAGTTGAAATTTCTGGTTGAGCAAACGGATTTAATTTCCTGGAGTTCGAGTTAAAGGGGGGAGCGAAGGAGATGGTGTTTTTGGAATTTCATACAAAGGTTCGCGACTCAACCCTAGCTGCCCTAGTGAAATAACAACAGACATTGATAGATTAGTTTTTTCAGCAGCTTTAGCAATAGCTGTGCCATTTCGAGCTAGAGCGATGAACTCTCGAACTTTGAAGACAACGGGGTCATTGGGAAGCGTGTATCCTCGAAGGATGGCAATGTCTAATCCCCGTTCGATGTCGCCGATCGTCGCCGTTCGATTGTCTGCTAAAGTTACGCTTGGCTCCTGCCCGGGCACTACCGTAGAGATGGCAATGCCATTATTAGTAGGTTCCCCGGAGCTATGAACGACATTGAAAGTATAAAGGCGTTCAATTCCTTCAGGAGAGCGAGTTTTAACGAATAGGTTAGTAATGTTTGCTGTTGTAGCACCAGGGAATTGTAAGGGTTGAATCGGTTGGACAAATATGGTTCTAGCTCGGTTAGTTTTTAATTCAGCATCGGTATTAAAGACAGCCCTGGATGGATCTGCTAAGCGGATGTAAATAATGACTTCACCAGTCTGGCTAAAGTCAATAACGCTGGAACGACCCGACCATACTTGAAGGTTGGTAGTTGTATTTGTTGCTGCATCTCTTCCTACAATTTTTAGCGCCGATGTTTGAGCTTGTCCAATATTGACGGTGCTGAATGCAGTGGCAATTATTAAGGCAGGAGAAAGTAAAGCCAAACGAATTTTTCGAGTTAGTTTTTTCACGGTTATCTTACCTCCAAGATTTTTGTATAAAGCCCCGTCTGAGTAAGCTGAGTCGTGGAAAGAGGAAGCCCGAGAAGTGATTCTTGGAATCTCGGTTCCTTGAAAGGGGGGAAAATGTCAACTCCGTTATCTCTGCACTGTGACAAACGCATTGACAAATACCGAAACTTGAGTTCCTTCTGGTACGATCGCCACGTTGCCTCGCTTCAAAAGTTCTTGCGCGTCGCGATCCGATCTTTCTCGCAGCCGTTGGGCAGTAGGTGTAAAGAATCCCTCTAAAGCGGCTGCTAAAATGTTAGGTTCAGGCGAGGTTGTTGTTTTAACAGCCGTACTGCCAAAAAAGCCGCTCTGCTGGCTGAAAGTTTCTTGGGCGGGTCGATTAATTATTTCTCCTACCCGCCCCAAGCTGCCGAGAATTCCCACTAAAATATCAGCCTTGGCTATTTCAGAACCTCTGTCAAATAAACTGTCGGCAATGAGAGGTTGGTTATCGGTTCCGCGAACGATCAAGTTTCCCGGAGGAATGGGTACTTGTTGGATGCGGCCAGCAGAATCGGGGTAAACAAGCGCCACCACGCTTTGAGAAACCAGCCGATTTCCGCGCGTGACATTTTCTACTTGAGTAATTAAGACGGTGCCAGATGGCAAGGCGATCGCCCCGTCAGTTGCCATTATGTCCTCCGTCAATTGGACGGCAAACCTTCCGGCTGTCGGGCTTTGGCCTGCTTCGTCCCAAATCATCGGCACGATTACCTTGGCTTGAACAGATGACCCGATGGCTATCTCTCTCATTGCTGTGCTGCTTTCAGTGTTTTCGCCCGCAGTTGTGCGGTTGAGGATTCCAGCTTCTCCAGGGCTCATGATTTTGGCGTTTACAGCCGAGCCAGGATCTCCAATTGCGATCGCGGGTATCTCTTCCATTGGTGCGGTCGATTGTGGGCTTTTTGGCGAACTGACTAGCACTGACTGCGGGTTTTGAGAAATCGGCTGCACCGGCTGCTGTTGGGGCAATGGTATCGGTGCTGCTACTGCACTGGGGAGCGGTGCCTGTGCTGCTGCAGGCGCAATTGCTACTGTGCTGGGGGGCGGTGCCGGTACTGGCATTGCTGGCGGCACGGCAGGGTAGTTTGCCGCTGTCATCCCCGGCGCGATCTGGCTAGGGAAAGTTGCGGAACTGGCAGAAATACCTTCAGCATTTAGCTCTTTAACTGCTTGACCTCTGCTTTGCCCCAGAGAAGCTAATTGCGCCCAGCGCTCGTAAGGATCTACTTTTTCTGGTGAGGGCGACGGGGGTGGTGGCGCAGGTCGAAGTGCCAGCACGGCGGGCGGCGGTACGGGGCGCGGTAATGGCGTCGGATGGGGGCGAGGCGGGGGCGGTGCAAGGCGCGGTGCAGGGCGCGGTGCAGGTGGTTGTGGAGGAGGAATCATCTGTACCGTCCTTGGCGGTGGCGGATTAAAATTTTGAACCGGCCTCGGGGATTCAGACCTTCTAGCGACTGGTGCAGGTTTTGGTGCAGGTGTCGGTTTGGGAGTTGGGGTCGATCGATTTTTAGGTTCAGGCGGCTGAACTTCCAGCGCCCGCTGCTGATCTTGAAATGCCAGTCGGCTTTTTAGTTCTCCTGACTCGTCTTCAGAAACTTGAGCAGGTTTAGGGTTCGGCGTCTTTGCCTGTTGGCGGACGGGTTTAGGAGCAAAAAACACAAACCAAAAGAATCCCAAGATGCCGAGAACTGCGCCAGTACCTACTAATACTGAAAACGTCCGAACTTCGGGTTTCTCAGAAACAGAGCGGGTTTCTGCTCCTTCGCTGTCCTGTTTAATTCTGTGTTCAAAGGCCAATAATTCATCGGCGTCTCCGTCATGTCCGGCCAGTTCTCTTTCTTCCTCACGGCTCAACTTTTTGCCATTGCTGCCAGCACCATTGGGAGCGTTAGCTGCCTGAAAACTGTTAGAAATGTTGGAAAAGTTATGGGCTTCATTAGAGGAATGGTTGCCGTTAGAACAGTTGGAAAAGTTATTGGTTTCTTGAGAGGAGTTGTTGCCATTAAAACTGTTAGAAAAGTTATTGGTTTCCTGAGAGGAGTGGTTGCCGTTAGAAATGTTAGAAAAGTTATTGGTTTCCTGAGAAGAGTTGTTGCCGTTAGAACTGTTAAAAAAGTTATTGGCTCCATTAGAGGAGTTGTTGCCATTAAAAGCGTGGCTAGTTGTGCTGCTAGGCGTATTGTAGGAAATTTCTTCAATTTCATCAGGTTCGCCATCAAATTCACGCCCGTGTTGAAGTTCTTTTTCGCTCATGTTTTTACCTGCTATTACTTGGGTTGAAATTCGGTAATTTTGTTGATTTCTAAGCCCGCCGAACGAAGGTCATAAACTTTTTGTTCAAAAGCTGAGGCTTGGCTACCTAGCGGCGGGGTTTGGATTTCTACAGCTTTGATTCGGAAAGTGCGATTGAAAGGAATTCTTTCATCAATTCCTGACGTGCGATCGACGAGCAGCCGGGTAGCAATCATGTCAATTTCCCATTCGCCCGGACGGACTTCTCTGGGTTCGGATAAAAAAGAAATGATGACAGTCGCTCGCAATTGACCCGTAAAAACTTTATTGGGGACGAGTTCAGCGATGTCAGGGAGAGAAGCTTTGCCAAAATTGGGTTCTAGGAGTAACGAAGCAAAATAAGTGCTGGTAGGAACTCGTTTGGAATTGACTTTAATCCCTGAATCTGTATCGTTAGTTCCTGGTATTTTATTGTCCCAGTTGAAGGTTAACTCTGCCCAATTTTTGACAAAATTTTGGATGACTGAGGGATACCGAAAAAACCGATCTCGTTCTGCTACGTAATAAGTCTGACCGTTGATTAGCTGGACTTGCGTTGTCTTCATAGCAGCTACCGAGTTGATTCGGTACGCGACGAAGAGGTGCAGAATTAGGGCGAGGATATTTACTCCAGTTAGGATGAGGAAGCACAATGCCAGTAGATTTTTAGCTTCTGGCAACAATGCAGTTTGTGAAAATCTTTGTAGCTTCATAAAACATTTCGGTAAGTGTGAAAAACCCGTAGTTTTAAGTTAGGGATAAAACACGGCACGAGTAGCTTTAGCTACTTTCCAGTCCTGGCGCAAAAAGCACCTAGGGTTAGTGACCGAATAATTAGTAATTCGCAATTAGTTATTCGGAATTCGCAATTAAAGAAACCGAGCGCTCAAATAATTAGTATTTCGCAATTATTAATTAGTAATTCATAATTCAGGATTAAAGAAACCGAGCGCTAATTCCGAAATACTAATTATCAAGAAACGATTTACTTTCACTACCCCGCATTTATGCGTGGGTAATTACGAATTACGAATTATCAATTCCGAGTTACATTGACATCACTTAAATCCTTTGTTCATTGCCAAATTAGCGGCTGCTCCTATAGCGTTGCTCAAAACATCGACGAGTTGTTTGGCATTGCTAGCGATGCCGCTGTACAGGGCAATTCCTCCTCCGCCGGCGATTAATAGGGCTAAGCCGGGTGCGAAAATGCTGATAAAAAAGAGGAAGGCGACATCGCTGGCTAATTCGGCTCCAGAATTGACTAGCACGGTGGCTGCTAGCCCGACAACGATGTTGTATCCAAGTTGGACACCAAATAAGCTCAGAAATCCAGTTGCCCAAGCCCAAATGGGCCTGCCCTGCAAGGGAAGTAGCGACAGCCCCATCGCGATCGGCGAAAAGAATGCTGTTAGTAAAAGGGCTGCTTCAAGGATGTTGACAAACGCCCACTGGATGCTATAAAGAATGAATCGGATGATTGGTATTGCTTTTTCTCGAAACACTGAACCGGGGTCAGTTATAAAAGTCGCGGCATCTTGAGCAGCACCGAGCAAGCTATTATTCCAGAGGGTTTCACCAAAAGCCCGCAGCGCTTGCAGAGGGACAGAGCCGGCGGCTTGCCTTTCAGCTTCGCTAACAATTTTCCGAGCAGCTTCTTGCTTGGAATTCCAGCAGGTTAGCAGTTCTTGTCCGACTTTATTTCGGCATTCACCGTAGAGATTTTCTAGTTGTTGGCGGCCGATATTGCTGATAGTGACATTGGCGATCGCGTCCCTAAATGTCATTTCTCCTAGTTGCGCTTCGAGGACACCTTGGACTTGCCTGTAGGCAAAACTCCTGGTAAAAATGACGGTATTTGCTAGCAATTTGCCGTTAGCGCCGAGGAACAGCATGATGACGAGCGGCCAGACGAACAGTGCTGCCAGTTCTGACCATGACTGCTTTTCGATAATGTCTTTTCCGCTGCTTAGAGTTAAGAACAGGATGCTGACGGCTGCTAGGGTGATGCCGAGCGATACTAGACCGACCCACAGCCCAGAAGCGATCGGGTCAATCGTGCTAATCCAAACTTTGTCCCAAGATTCTGAGGTAGTCTTAGCCAGGTTAATTGACTCGCTAACGATGTCTAAGGATGACCCTTCTGCACCACTCGTTGGGGGTGTAATTTGTGCTAGAAATTCTTTCATTTTTCCTCGGAAAAAACTTCAACTTTGTATTCGACAAAACTGTCAGTCTGTACCTAAACTAGGCAGATAATCGCGGATTCAATTTAACGGCTCGGAGCATTAATTGGGAGCGACAAACCTGTTAGTTGAAAGTGAGGTTGTGCTGCTGTCATTCGGTTTTCCCAAGTAGCCGCCGCCGGGGAGCATCAACATTCCCGCCTGATAGCTGGCTTGGTTTCCAGACGCAGTGCTGCCTCGGCGATCGCCCGTGTTCAGCGCGGATATTTCCTTAGCAGCTTGCGATAGCAGCACGTTATTAATGGCTCGATCTGTGCGAGCTTGCTGAGATTCCTGTAAATTTCGCATCTGAACTTGTGCGCTCAATGCAGTCTGTTGCGAGAGGTTTTGGAGAATTTGTTGAGTAACGTCGAGGCTCTGCGATTCTTCGCCCAATTGGACGTTTTGTTCGGTATATTGTCGAGTTGCTTCTAACACTTGGAAGCTGTTTTCTTGAGCTTCTTTGCTGAGGGTTGCTCCGTCAGCTATGCCGATAGCGGCGCTGCGCTGAGCTTGAGCGTCTAAGTCAGACATGATGTTATATGAACCTTTGCCGTCTAATTTGCTCGACTTAGTTTCGAGTAAATCTGACAGTTTTGTTCCTTCTGTCTGGGACGTTGGAGCTTTAATAATTTGGCTGCTGACTTGGCTCAAATCGGGAATTTGGATAGCTCCGAGAGAAGAGGAAAGGAGTTCGTTTAAAGAGCCAAATAGCTCGTTTTGCACGAACCCTTGGATGTCGCCGATAAAATCGTTGACTTGTTTGAAAACATCTTCAATGGGAGCTAAGAAACTTCCAGCAGTAGGGGCTGGATATCTCACAGCCGCTTGTTGTGTACTTGGCACGAAAATGTTTTGGGCTGGAGATTTCACAGTCGCTTCTTGTGTAAGTGGCACCAAAATGTTTTGGGCTGGAGATTTCACGGTCGTTTCTTGTGTACCGGGTACGAAAGGAGGAGTTGTTTGAGCTAAACTTGGCCTGACTTGAACGATTAATTCCAAGCTGGCTAACAGGGAAACTGCTGCTAGTTTTGTAGCAGGTTGCTGCATCAATTGAAGTCGATATTTCATGGGAGTTATTTTTGGATTTTTGCAAAAACTTGAGAATTGTTGCTGCGAACATCGGATGCCATTTTTGGCTGAGCATTGGTAGCTATGGTGGCAATTTCTAAATTTTGACCGATGCGATCGAAGCCTTTTCCTTCTTTCACCGCTGCAATGTATTCTTGGGTGAAATGCTTTAGCCCTTGAAGCTGCCCTTTGAGGGTAGGAGGATATTGAGCCATGATGCGATCGCGGGCTTCTTTTTCATTTTGATTGTTAGCAACTGATGCCAACATCATCTCTCCGGGGTAGAATCGCGATCGCCAAAATCTTCCTCCTTTCTCAATCAGCCAGCAGGAGTAGAGGTCAGCAGCTCTTGGCAGAAAAGATTCCGTTGCATTTGAACTGATAATTTGCGGGTCGTACCCCAAATATTTGTGAGCGGCTGCTACCCCAGAATTGGTTATCCTTCCAGTAATTCGGTAGACCATATTTTGCAGAATTTGTGCTCCTGCCGAACATTCGCAGATAGCATCAAAATCTTGGCTCAATAGCAAAACAGCTATGCCATCTTTTCTGCCAGTGGCGCAGAGTTCGCCGACAACTGATGCAAAACCATCTTTTTTGAGTAGGACGCTCAATTCATCTCCAATAAACAAGCTTTTGGGGTGAGAAAGAGCGTTGCGGACGCAAGCAGCATGGGCGTTAATTGCCATTAAATAGGCATCTTGTTCGTTAGAGAGTCCCGATAGGGCGAAGAATTTAACAGCCGGCTCTGGGGAAAATGTGCTGGGCTGACCGATCGCTTTTCCCAAGCGGGATGTTAGCAAAGCATTTCCTTGGCTGAGGATTTGATTGATGGCTAGTCTGTCTAGTTCTTCAAAGGACTTAAGATTGAGCCTTTCTTTGCTGCAAAACCTCAGTAAGTCTTGCAAAGTTGGTATTTGCTGCCATTCGGGAGATTGCCAACCTTTTTCAAATGCTTTGTTGTACCGAGCGATGATTTCTGGATCTCTGAGGTACATATCGAGCATTCGCAGGATAATCGAATCGACCCGCTGGGCTAAGTGGGGATTGTGAATTTTGCCCATTGCGATCGCCACCAGAGCTTTGCGGATAAATTCTTTCCAAGATTCCATCCGCCGTTCTCTTTCAGCTTTGTCGAACTTGCGGAGGTCGGGCGGTTCTACTAAATTGCTAGACCCTTGGCTGATGTCGTAATATGCGCCTCGATCGCCCAAAAGTTCGATCGCGGTTTTGAAGGTACTGTTACCCCCGCTGCTGATGTCCATCCCGACAACAGGGATGTTATTCGCCAGAGCTTCAATGGCAAAACGCCAACCCAAAACGCTCTTACCCGAACCCGATTCGCCAGTAATTAAAGCGCGACTAATTTGGCTGTAGAACAAGTCAATAAAAATTGGCTTTCCGCCTCGATGAGTGATAAATTCAACTCCTTTTTTATCCAAGTCGCGGGGAACTGTTAGCGGCAGAATTCCTGCGGCAGTTTCAGTGTCGAGGGTGAGGCGGCGTTCGCTCAAAAATGAACCGCTATGCAGCAACCATTTCCAAGTAACGGGCAGGCATTGCAGCCAAATATCCCAGGCAACGTTCCGCTCGCGAATGACTTTCGCAGTTCCAAAACTATTAGAGAGGACGTTGCAGGCTTGGCTTAATTCTTCCGCAGTGTTTCTGTACACTAAAAAGGCAACGGCTGCATTGAGGGGTACGGCTCCTTGGTAAAGCCGGCGCTGGGCATCAAAAGATTCCTCCTGTTTAATTTCAGCGCCAATATCGCGCCCTTGTCCTTTAGTTATAGCTCTGCTGCTAGCGGCTTTTGCTCCTTTCGCTTGTCGGGCTAAATTATCATTAATTACGAGAGAATTTCCGGCACTAATTTCAACCCAAGCTTCTGTATCGCGGACGTAGCTTGAGGACATCACCTCCCAAATCCATTTCAATTGCTGGCGGGTATTAATCCAGCCTGCGGGCGCGTCATACATTGTCAGAACAGCGCATTCTTTTCCCTTTCCCGTTAGATAGACGCGGTTGTTGCTCTTGCGGTGTTCGGGGCAAGAGGATACGCCATTCGTTCCTTCAATTAAAACTGTAGAAATGTGTTTGTCAGTTGTCTTAATTTCGCTGAGTTGATAGCCAGAAGGCGTTTCTTCAAGTTTGACAACTTGAGGGATTTGCGGTGGTTTACTGCTGTTAAACCGCAGCCACAGCCATTCCCAAAGCTCTGAGGAATTCATGGGACTAATTTCGAGTCCCATTTTGGTATTCAGGAGAATTTCCCAGCGGAGGAATCCTTGTTCAAAAGAGTTGAGTAGCAGCTTCGTGTAAAATTGCTCTCTGTAAGTTCGGGTGTTGCCCGCAATGGTTTCCACAATGGAATCGCACAATTTTTTGACTCCATCAATGGCTTTGCCAATGAAATCTCTGGAGATAATTTCGCCTTCGTTATCGGCCGTCCAAGTACAGAAAGCAATTTGCTCCCAAACCTGTCTAGTGCCTTGATGAGTTTGTTGGCGGAGGCGGTACTGTTCGTTTCGGATCAGTACAGATACGGGTTGGAGTTCAGCGGTGTCAGCCAATTGCTCTAACTCTTTTTGCCTCGCAGCATCGCTGCTGTAACAGCCGGTGCAGAAAGTGATTTTTTCACTGGGTGGGATGTCTTTCATTCCTTCTTCAAGAGAAGCTGCAAATGCCGATACTTCGTTCCTAAATAGTAGGTTGTGAAGTCCTCGGAGGCGGAATCCAAATACCAGTTGGTAGCTAGTTCCGTTATTGAGGAGCATCCCAGACACTTGCCTGCCATCTTTTTCAATTTCCACCAAACAGCAGAGGTTGATTTCATTTTGGAAAGGCATAAATTTGCTCCTTCCACCATATTGATTGGGTACAATTTTGGGTTTCAATTTGATGCGGATTTGTGAATCGTAAGGTTTGCCTTGGATGCTAGGAGGGCGCAGGGAAGAGATGGGAGAAATATAGAAGCTGTCGCCGCTACACCACTCATCTCCGGGGGGCTTGCGGAATTTGTCAGTAAAGAGGTGGGGTTGATTCCCTGTGAGGAGCCACCAGCTTACAATTAGCCAAAGTGAGACAGTGAAGAACCAACCCAATCCCAGGCTAAATAGACCCATTGTTAAGGTGTAGGCAATGGCGGTTAAGAAGCACCAAGGTAGAATTTGATTGGCAGGAATGAACCCGATACTTGCTTGTTTGCCCAGGATTTTATTGACTCTGATAAAGTCTTTTTCTGGATCTCGTAAAGCCATTGGTGACTCCTTTTTTTGGCGTTGCTGAATTGAAGTATGAAATTTCACGCGCTCGATATTTCAAGCTCTTAATCTCTGCGAGGAGAGCGTTTCTGTCTAAGTAGAATTCATACCCTGATTCAGCAACGCCCTTTTTTTTTAGTTCTAAAAGGTCAAAGTTGTAATTACTCCCAGCGGTGGCAGGTTGGGGGCAAAACGAGCTGTAGTACCGCTACCGTCGCCGACGAATAAGAAGGTAACAACGTCTATGGCAATTACAATGCCGAAGGCGAGGGCAATTTGGGTGACAATTGGCCGCCAATCATTACCTTGCTGCGCTTGGTTGTAAGAGAATAAAGCAGCGGCGGCTACTAATAAGAGAAATACGCCTCGAATGGCATTGAAAATTAAAGCGATGGTTGATTCGTCAATGGCTGTTCCTCCTCCGGCTGCTCCAGCTTCGGTTGCTAGATTGGTCATAAATGCTTGGAGACCGCTTAGAAAAATGGCTTGTGCTGGGGTTTGAAAGTTATTCAGGAACATTGTTACTGTGATGACAGCAACGGCTAAATGCCAGAAGCGAATTTTGCTGCCCAGCAGTTTTTCGAGGATGGGAATGCTGCGGGTAATTTGCCACAGTCCGAAGCACACCAGAGATGCACAGCTAAATACGCTGACAAATAAGGGTTGGACAAGTGTTAGATAAATGGCTGCAATTAGGCAAATTGCAATGAAGGCTAAATCGGCGTTATTGAGCTTGAATTTACGCATGAATGTGTTAAAATGACTGCGGCGTTTTTGGGTAATACCATTTTTCTAAAGATGTGCTAGAGATAAAGAATGTAAGATCCAAGACCATCCTGTGAGAAAACCAATGACA
>NZ_JAUBSX010000044.1:0-57509 GCF_036704885.1 Microcoleus sp. F4-D5
GGTTTTTGGCTGGCATTTTTGTAGAGATTGACTAAACTTAATTTTTATTATACCCTATTTAAAGGTACAACAGCTTATGCTAACAAAACTTCACATCTCTTGCCATTAAAGCCGTCCTGTAAGGACGGGGCTTTAGACCCAAGTTCTTGGTAAAGTGCGATTAAGAGCGGGATAGCTACGCTTCACGGGCTTTTTTTAAATTGTGGAACAGGCATCTTCCCTTTCAATACTGGCTTTTCTGGAGATGTCTATGGATTTGACATTCCTGTAGCTGTTTGCAAAACAGTTCTATAAGCAATAACAGCTTCTGTTTGGTTAACATATCCTACATATTGACTCAATACAAAAAAGTCTAACTCCGGCAAAAATTCACTGCTCGAAATTAACTCATAATCAGACTCCCGCAAGTGGTAAATAGAAAATTGATCGTTAGCCCAAAACCAGACTTCAGGAACTTGCAAACCGCGATACACTTCTAGTTTGTCAACTCCACCGCTAGTTAGAGCAATTTCGATCGCAATATCAGGGATTTCTGCAAGTGCACCCAAGCAGTAACACTCATCCGGTTCGGCACCCCGTCTCACAGCTTCGCGGCGAAATGTAGCACTTCCGTAACCGTTGAGATTAATTAGCCTTTCAACTGCATAGGTTTCTATCAACCGGGCAATAATTGTTTTAAGCCTTTCATGTTCTGGCGAAGTCGTCATAATAATTTCTAACGTTCCTTCCAAGTAGATCATCCTGGGGAATTCATCGACAAACATATCAGAAAGTTGCTCGTATTGCTCCCAAGTCACATCATATAGAATTATGCGCTGTTCAGCCGCTGGATCGAGAGTTTTTGGATCTAAAAGTAGCATAACTAATTACCTGCAATTAAGATATATCAACGTTAGATTTTTTCGTTCTTTCTCAACTTCTTCTCTGTGTCTTCTGCGGTCTCTGCGGTTCGTTAAAAAAGTTCCTATATAAATTTAACCAACCGCGAAGACGCTTGTGACACAAAGGAAGAGAAGAGAAGGGGAAAAAGAGTTAATTCAATCAAGAGGGAGTTTGCTGCAACTCAGGTCGTTCATCGGGAACGATCGCACCTTCGACAGGACACACCTGCAAACAAATACCGCAGTCAATACAGGTATCAAAATCAATCCAAAACCAATCAGTACCCTTGACATTTTTGCCGGGGCCGGGGTGAATACAAGCAACCGGACAAGCGCCAACGCAATCAGCAACTCCCTCGCAAATATTCGTAACAATAGTGTGTGCCATAGTGTTCTCTCAAAAGATTTTAGTTAGATAGGGAATTAGCAATTAGCAATTGGCAAAACCTTCTCTAAATCAGCAGGATACATAATATCATATCTGGTGATTTTTAACCAATTACCAACTACCAATTACCCATTGCCAATTAGGCTAATTTACCGTTTCAATTGTTGGCAATCCTTCGGCATTTACCCAAGCAATTTGAGCAATTCGTCGATCGCGCGCGTATTCCCGCGCCGCCTCTTCCGTCTCCCGACTCTCCAAATCTATTTCTACCCGAACTAGGTGAGTAGAGTCTCGGAGTTTGCGAGCGTAAGCAAACGCGGCGGCACTAGCTTCAGGAGTTTGAGCCACAACCAACCAGTCGCTAGCTGGCGTCTGGCTGGGCAATTGCCCCTCTGTCAGCAAAACTTGGTGCAAATCTTCAATATTCAGACAAAACCCGATGCCGGGGGAATTTTGCCCTTGGGGATCGAACAGTCCCAACAGTTGGTCGTAGCGTCCCCCTTGTCCTAAAACTCGCTGTCCTGTCTTGCTGCTGCTGACAACTTCAAACACAATGCCAGTGTAGTAGTCAAATGTTTGAATTAAACTCAAATCGAGGTGAATGTGAGATTTGAGATGGGGAATTTTTGACTGGCATTGGTGCAGCAATTCGATCGCCGATTTGAGATTGTTTAACGCGGATTGCTGCGGCAAATCTAAATCCAGCTTGGCAACAATTGGCAACACCTCTTCGGGGCGGCCGCGCAAGTCAAATAATAGCAGAGCTCTTTCTCGCAATTCGGTTGACAGCGGCAAAGTTTCCAAGGTAATTCGATCGAGATTGGCGATCGCCCCCCGAACTTTTTGGCGCACGTTTGGCGGAAACGGTTCCAGCAATCTTGCAGTCAAGCCCGCTTCTCCCAAAACCAAATGCCACTCATCAATTTCCAAGCTCTGCAAGCACTCAGACAGCAGCAGCAGCACTTCTGCATCCGCAACCGTCCCCCCCGCGCCGAGCAGTTCTACCCCAGCTTGATAGAACTCCTGTTGCCCGCCTGAGCCAGTATCTGGGCCTTTGCGGAACACGTTAGCGTTGTAGTAGAGGCGAAACGGCTGCCAGCGAGTCCCGGCCATCCGCATCGCAGCCGCGCGGGCGATAGATGCTGTCAATTCCGGCCGCAAACCCAGTTCTCCATCCTCGGCGTCTTGCAGTTGAATTAAGGTCGATCGGTCGATCGCGCCCCCAGCCATCAATGTCTCCAGCCTTTCTAGAGTAGAGGTAATAATCCGGTGATAGCCCCAGCGGTGAAAAACCTGCTGTAAGCGCCGTTCGATCGAAATTTTTTGAGCAACGTCAAGGGGCAATAAATCTCTTGCACCGGATGGGGGTTGGTGAACCATATCAATTTTAGATTTTAGACTTTAGATTTTAGATTGGGCCCAGAAGCTTAGCTTTATGGACGGTGGTAAAGTCGAAGAAGGCAAGCTTAATCTTCGACTTTAACAAATTAAGGTGTCATATCAATTTTAGATTTTAGATTTTAGATTGGGGTTAGAAGCTTAGCTTTAGGGGACGCTGTTAAAGTCAAAGAAGGCAAGCTTAACCTTCGATTTTAACAAATTAAGGTGTCATATCAATTTTAGATTTTAGATTTTAGATTTTAGATTGGGGTTAGAAGCTTAGCTTTAGGGAACGCTGTTAAAGTCGAAGAAGGCAAGCTTAACCTTCGACTTTAACAAATTAAGGTCTAATATCGTTTTCGTTTGCATCGGAACAATCATTTTCCCCGTCAGTGCGATCGTCCCGCTCTTTCTGGAGCATCCGCGATCGCGGGACGATCGCACTGACGGTATAATTCCGACTGCGATCCGATGCGATATCACCAACTCTTGATTCTTTTGAGCGAGCTCACTCCACTGCTGAGCTATTCAACACTTTCTAACTATTCCAGACTCACAATTCACAACTTCTCACTTCTTCTTCCCGCCAAACAAACTTGCAAAAAATCCTGGTTTATCGTCACCTTTTTTGGCTTTTGCGGAAACTTGTTCCAGCTTTTTCTTGACCTCCAAAGCTGTCGGTTCTTCAGGATTTGATGCCAAAGCTTTGTTCATCTCAAGTTTCGCCATTGTGGCTTGATTTTGTTCAAGGTAACACATTGCTAACAAAGCGTGGGCGTGGCTGTGTTTCGGATCGCGCTTCAGGCCTTCTTTCAATTCTAAAATTGCTTTGGCGTAACTTTTGCTGTCCATGAATCCTTGAGCTCGGCGGCAATAGGCTTCCGCCGCCGAGACTTCGGGTTTGGGCGGAGGCGGCGGTGGAGTTGCGGTGGCTGGGGTCGCTGCTGCTGCTGTTTTTTCTGTGCTAGGGGTTACAGCTTTTGGGGGTGAAATGGGTGGAACCCCAACACCACCACCAAGGCGCTCTTTTCGCAGCAGGTAAACCATATTGAGTTCGCTAATTCGATCGATCGCCTCTTGCGTTTCCTTAACCGATTCGTACTGCTTGAGAGCGAGTTTGTTAACTGCTATTTTGTAAGCTTCTTCCCAATTTTTAGCGGTAGCTAACTGTTTGGCTGCTTCGCTTTCAATTTGCATTTTCGCCTGTTCTTTAACGACGCGCTTGGCTATGGCTGCTAATAGCAGGCTGTATTCTTTGCGATCGCTTTCCTTAGAGAATTTGTTGTAGGCCGGATTGACTACTTTTGACAAAAATTGGTTGGCCCAATCTTTATCTGCTTGGTCTTCAAAAGAGCAAGTATCCGAATGCAAGCGGCGGGCGATTTTCATGTAGCGCTTGCGGATGTCGTTAAACTCGGCGTCTAAGGGAATTCCCAAAATTGCGTGCTGATCGGTAAAGTCATACTTGAACAGCCCTTTTGTCATTTCAAAAGACATAACTTTTACTCTTCCTTTCCTGGCTTTTCACTATTCTTTAATGTAGCTTGAGTCAAGGGGTTGTCACCCCCGTACTACCCCCGATCCTTGGCTGCGGGGCGCTACTTCCAAGAAGATAAGGGAGGAACGGCTAGCAGTGCACCGCTGAGTTCGGCGTGGATTCTGCCGTTTGTGGCCAAAATCCGACCCGAGTTCATCTCAAAGGCACTGCCGTCATAAGCTGTAATTTGACCTCCGGCTTCGGAGACGATGAGTACACCGGCGGCTACGTCCCAAGGGGAGAGTCCCCGTTCCCAGTATCCGTCCGATCGCCCCATCGCCAGGTGTGCGAGGTCTAGGGATGCCGAACCGCTGCGCCGCACGCCTTGGGTGAGGTGGGTGAGGTGACAGAATTCGGCATAATTATTGTCTGCTGTTTCGCGCCGATCGTATGCAAAGCCAGTGACTAGCAAGCTGGTTCTCAATTCTGAGATTTGGGAAACTTGGATGGGCGAACGGTTGCAGGTTGCTCCCAATCCCTTGCCTGCCCGAAACAATTCGTTATGAAAAGGGTCGTAAATTACTCCAATTTGTGGTGCCCCGTCGATTAACAGCCCGATCGACACGGCCCAAAAAGGATATTGGTGAGCATAATTGGTTGTGCCGTCCAAAGGGTCGATCGCCCACAGGTATTTGCTGCTGGCATCCCCTAATTTGCCGGATTCTTCGGCGAGGATGCCGTGGTCGGGTACGTGGCGGCCGAGAATTTCTAAAATGACGGCTTCTGAGGCTTTGTCGGCTTCTGTGACTAAATCGCCCGATCGACCTTTTTCTTGAATTTTTTCTAATTTTCCGCAGAAAGATTTCAGGACGGAACCCGCGGCTAGGGCTGCTTCGGTGGCTATTTCTAAGAAGTTTTGCAGTTGATTATCAGTCATTTGTTAGTTGTTAGTTGTTA
Source organism: Microcoleus sp. F4-D5 (assembly GCF_036704885.1). Lineage (NCBI taxonomy): Bacteria > Bacillati > Cyanobacteriota > Cyanophyceae > Oscillatoriales > Microcoleaceae > Microcoleus > Microcoleus sp. F4-D5. The sequence goes on from NZ_JAUBSX010000044.1 coordinate 5,084, forward strand.
GTTGTCAGTTGTCAGTTGTCAGTTGTCAGTTGTCAGTTGTCAGTTGTTAGTTGTCAACAGTCAACAATTCCCAACTGACCGAAAGCATCCACGATACAAGCCCCCGGATTCATTCCGAAAGCACACTCAGGACCCAGAAATAAAAAACCTGTACCCGATAAAACTTGCCGAACGTATTTATCTCGCGCAAGTCAATGCTTCAATCTAAAATCTAAAATCTAAAATCGCGCAATCGATTGACTATTTCTGATTTTGCTGGCGAAATTCTGCGGGAGTTTGGCGCAAAGGTCGTTCTGGATTCCACAGGCCTTTACCCATGAGTCTGGCCCATTCTTGAGCGTTGATGAGTCGCTGTTGGTATTTGGTGTTGGGCGACGATCGCACTGAGGCCAGGACATAACCTTCTTTGAGTAGCTGTTCGTTGAGCAAAATTTTATCTTGCCACAAGTAGGCTAGTTTGCGATCGAACTGGTCTTTGTCTTCGATGTCTGATTCTAACAATACCTGTTTTCCCCCAATTAGCTGTTCTAGTCTTTGTTTGGCTGCTTCTCCCCAAGGCTGCTGTTTTAAATCCGGCGCATCAATACCAATCAGCCTGATTTGTTCTAATAACGCTATTTTGTCGGCTGTACTGATAACTTCGATTGTTTGGCCGCTGATGGCCCTTTCTACTTTGGCGATCGTACCTTGGGGCATTTCTGGTTTTTGGCAGCTAGCTAGCAACAGACAAAGGGCGATCGCACATAATCGATAAAGCATGGATAATTGGTAGTTGATTATTTATCAAATTGCCTCACTCTTCATCCAACGGCAAACCGGCTTTAACTTTACCTTTGCCGAAGTAGCGGCCGAATTGCAGTTCGTACACTTCGTCTTCGTCTTGCGTCTCTACCTCGATGTTGGAACGGGGATAGCTGACGCACAGCAGGGCATAACCTTCTTTTTGCAGTTCCACAGAAAGCCCCATTGCTTCTGGCTGGTACAGTTCCCCCGACTTGACGCGCACCGCACAGGCGGTACAAGCGCCGTTGCGGCAGGAAAATGGCAATTCTACTCCTTGGTTTTCGGCGCTTTGGAGGATGTAGCGGTCTTCGGGTACTCGCACGGTGTGGCGATCGCCTGTCTGTCTGTTATGAATTTTAATTGTGTAGGAGCGAGTCATGGAATTTTAGATTTTAGATTTTAGATTTTAGATTGGGGTTTGGCGGGCAAAATCCTTTAGATGAATAGGTTTGCGACACAGGGAGGAGAACCCGAGCCCGCTCGTTTAACACCCTACCCACATTAAACAGCAAATTTATGCCGTTACCCCTTCCCAAATCAGATTTGTTCTGCTAAGATAGCTTAGCCGTGGCTAAATGAATTCATTTAGCCTTGGAGAGGTGGCCGAGCGGTTGAAGGCGCAGCACTGGAAATGCTGTTTAGGGCAACTTAACGAGGGTTCGAATCCCTCCCTCTCCGTTAAACAAGCTGTTCAGGAAAAAAAACAGCTTGCCAAAAAAAATCTCTGATATGAGGTGAGAGTCAATCTGGGTATTTCTAGCCCTACCTCTGTCGGCTCAGTTTCGAGCGTCGCCGTTCTCCCCTCCCCTGAGAACGCAGCATGAGAGTTTCCAACTCACTGCGCTCAAACCTAACTTAACGCCTTTTGAGACTGGGTTTGAGTTTTGGAATGTACCTGTTTGTGACAAGCTAGATCGACGTGCTGTAGGTTGTACTCGTCGTCAGTACCCCCTTTAGCAACAGGTACTATAGCAATCCTAAATCAATTACAAAAATCTTGGGATTCACTAATCCTGATTAACTTGGTATTAATTGAGAGTTTTTAGAAAAAAAGCCATACATATCTAGCTTCGGAAAATCAAAAGTCTGACAATGAGTTACAAGCATGAATAGTTTTTTAACAAGTGAGAAAGATTTACATAGATACCAATTTGAGCTGAGAAATCTTTTGGCAGACCAGCCAAATATCTGCTACAGGGTTTTGTTCTGGTGCATTAGGCGCAAATAATTCACATACGATCGGCAATTCAGATTTTAAAAAATCTTGATTAACCAGATTAAGATAATCTCGCATTTCTCCGTATTTATGATAACTGTCCCCTCCCAAAATATTAAAATTATAGCCCCTTTATTTAGACTTTGGAGGTATTTTACAAACAAAACTGTATTCTTTGAATTTCCGAGTTAATGTTTTCTCATAAAAAAAAATCTTGTGTTTGATAGTTTAGGGCATCAAAATATGTTTGCCTTTCTCTCTGATTTGTCGTCGGGATTTCTATTCTTTTATTAGTCTTTACCAAACATATCCAAAAACATCGCCCCACAGAAAATGACATTCATCAATCATATACACCACAAGCTTTCCCGCCTGCCTCTATGTCTTCTCGGTTTTATTTGAGTATTCTGTTGATTTATATCTTCTTTATTTCTACTAATTTATCGTTTTTTTATTTTTTTTTTGTTGATGACAGCTAATCTTGGCTCGATCGAGCAATGTATAATAACTTTGATTGTTCTCCCGAAATTATTATGTAAAACTAACTGGCAAAATGCCAATGTAAGAAGCTAATCAGCCTAAAATTTTCAAAATTTCTAAACCCATAAGCTTTTCTTTTGATGAGTTTTAATTTATGATTAATTCCTTCGACAACTCCTTGGGTAGTCCCCCGATCGAAGTAGGCAACAATTTCTCCAATCCACCGAATAATTGTCCCACAGCTTTTTGGAAAAATGAACGGGCGTCTTTTAACCAATCTCTTAAATTAAGTAATCCTTCTACCCAATCTTCGTTGGAGTCAAAAATTTGTCTGAACTCTTCTTTTATTTGAGACATTTCTCCTAATTGAGGAGCGACTTTTTTGACTGATTCTAACTTTGATTTTTCCCGGTCTCTGAGGTCGCATTCATTTTTTAGGAGGATATATTTCCTTTTTGGAATTCCGGAGAGTATTCGCGATTTTTCCGATTGATTTTTTAAGGCTTCAGCGGATTTATTAAGCTGTTTTCTGGCTTCATCTAATTCTTCATTTACTTGTTTCATAACATAAAATCTGTCGGCCACAACTTCGGCTTGGAGCATTAAAGCTTCGGAGACGTTGTTATAAGGCTTCCACATATCTTTGCTGACCTCTTCTATTTGACTTAAAACTTCTTCTCCCCAAGCTTATAGGTATTTTTTGATTTCCGATTGAGTTCGGTTTTCGAGCATTCCTACTATAATTTTTTGAGCGATATCTACTAAAACCACATAATATTTTTTTGTCCATTAAAGAGAGAAATTTCATCTATTCCCAGCCTTTTTAATCCGGTGGGTTTTCCTCGAATCAATTCTTTTCCCCATTCCCGGAGCATCGTTTCTATTTCTTGTTCGCTGACTCCATTTCTTTGAGCCACGTTTTTTAGATCGCTTTCTAATAATTATGACCAAACCTTTTTTTAAAACCTTTCTGTATAAGTTATAGTTTATAGTTTTTTTAACAACTTCTAAGTCCTCACTAATTTTTTTTGGCAATTTTCACACCTCATTTGACGGCGATTTACTTGTAAATATACTTTTTGTTATCCCCAAGCCAAATCTCTTGACTTCTGTAGCTAAAGATTTACAATGGATACTGTTTTTTATCGAGTTTTCTCTAAAATGCGAGGCAATCAGCGAATATACGGTCGAGATTAAATCCGGGGGCACTAGAATTATTTGTTTGTAAAATTTGGAAAAGTTCGCAGTTGCGTTTTTTCGCCACACCGCAACTGCGAACTTTTTTTAGTTCATTAAAGCAGCGCCGCAGTTGTAAAGTTCGCGCGCGTAATCAGTCCAAGTTCCCTGTCCCCAATAGCGGAAACAGCTTGTTTGCAACAACAAGTTGTAAAGCAAAGCTTGCTGGTATTCAAACTGCTTGGTAACGGTGGCATCTTGCTGCAACAGCGGATCGTATTTTTTGTGAAATGCAGCGCTGAGTAGATTCATCGGTTCCAAGACATTTTCGTAGCCTTTGACCCAACTCAAATCGTTAGTCCAAGAAGCACCATCCATGTGAAAATTATGGTCTGTTTGCTTGAGTTGGTCGATCGCACTTTCGACTTTTTCCGGTGTCGCACTATCAGGATCGACTAGCTGCCAGATTTTGTGCTGGTTAATCCCCTGACAAATCGGATAATCTTCAGGATTAACGCCCGCCGCCTCAATTATCTCCAAATATTCAGTGCCGTTTAAACCAACAACACCGAATTTCCCTCCGCCTTGTTCGCGGTTTTCGTGCCAAGCTTTGACAAAAGCGCTGGGAAATTCATTCATCATCACGCCGCCATTTTCCCCGTCGGCAATCTGAGTAACTAAAGAAGGAACTGTGACACTACCTATTTGCTGTTTGTTGCGTCCTTTTGCTTCGTAATAAGGCTGCATTTGACCGACCAATTTCGTATCCGAACCTTGGGTTTTAATCAAAGCAGTAATACTGATTGTTTCGCCGCGAGAATTGCGGGCAACTAAACGGTTGGGAATATATTTTTGGTCTTGCGACAATCCCGAACCGTCGGGATTTTCTACAGAATGTTCCTGCACCATCAGCCAGCGGTAGCCGCATTCTTTCAAAGCTTTGATATATTCGTACAGTGTATCTGGGTGATTGGGAAAGTGCATTTCTGGGGGCGAAAAACCTTTGACGCGCTTCAGGGCATCAAAGCCAAAAATGGCTGCAAAATGATGTTGCCATGCTTGAATTTGGAGTTTGATGTCGGGAATTGGAGTTGAGGGAATGACGGCGTGACTCCACATTGTCCCCAGCCATTCTACGTGAGGTTGATATTGAGGTTCGCAGGTGATGCGCTTGAGATTGTTGAAGATATCATCGCGCCCCATTTGGCGCAATCCCCACAATAAATTGCCCGAATAGTCGAGCATAATTCGCGGGTTGCAACCTTCAGCAATCAGTTGAGGAATAAATTCTCCCATGCGGGAATAGCACCAAGCAAACACTCCGGCATTGTGGTTATCTCCTTGGTTGGGATGTTCAAGCATATGCTGGAGATTGCTGATTAGTTCGCCGTTTGCACCCGCAGGAATTGTCGGTTGGTGCATATGCAGGGCGCAGGCGAATCCGGCTTGAATGTTTTCGAGGCGCAGATTAGTGGTAGGTAGAAAGACAGGTTCGTTGCTATTGGCTGCGGCACTGATTTCTGCTTCGGAGCCGCAAATATTGGGCAATCCTGAATTGATTTCTTGTAAAATGGGAAAATTGGGAGATTGTGCGATCGCAGACATAAATTTTTCTCAAGAATTGTGGAGCGGCACGGTCTGCTATGGCTAAGATAGCTAGATACTTTAACAGTAGCAGATGATGTCTGCCAAAGATAAATTTCACAAGATAAGTCCGGGAGGGTGAAAGCCGCAAATCCTCGGTAAAATGTTTAATACCAATTTAATATGAAGCTGCATAGAATAAAGCCTCAAGAATGAAATTGTAAGAAGATAGCAAAATGATTGGTTCAGGGGTGATTTGTTCCAGAACTTGGTTAACTTGCTCACGCAATTGGAGAAGTGTTTCAAACACTTCTCCCTTGAATTGTTGTTTAATAAATTGCCACACCCGTTCAATCGGATTGAGTTCCGGGCTATGGGCCCGTTGACACAGGGGAATCAAGTTGTCGGGCCATTCTTTGAGCGCTGGTCACATGAGCTCCGGCTCGCTCGAGTTGAATTAGTGCGATGTCATCTCCGAGCTGATGTGAGAGGGCATCAATAAATTGCTGAAATTGTTCAGTATTGAGTCGATCGTATTCTTGACAAAAATGCCAGCTACTCAAGGGTTCGACCACACGCCCAGAGCCAACAATTTTCGCGTTTCCACAACCGATGGGGCGATCGGTTTCACCCCAAACGCCATAATTACTTTCCCTGTTTCGGTTTTGAGTCCCAAGCAGGTCTCGTCTTGACATAAATAACGCAACCGTTGTCCCTTGCCAAACAAGCATTGATAGGTCAACAATGCCAGGGTAAACGCATTTTAACTTCAACCCAAAATATGCTACAGTTATATCCGACTAATTTTCTATGTAGTTTATGAGTGGTATCAATGGCAAGAGGTTTTAGTAAAAGTGTAAGTTCCCAACAAAAACAAACAGATTAATTGCCTTAAATGAAGAATTTAAAACCATTTTTTTAGAGCATTTCGATAACTTGAAATACCCAAAAATAGAAAGAAGTAAATAACATTTGCTCAAAGATATTATCGCGATTGCGATTCTAGCTGTCATCAGTGGTGCAGAGGGAGGGGGGGAGCATCTCATATTTGTAAAAACACTTCTTCTGGCTCCTGACTTCTTCCTTCTGACTCTTTTCTCCTGGCTCCTGACTCCTGACTCCTAACTCTTGTTTCTAGCTTGGCTGCTTTCATTGAGATGCTCCCGAGGGGTGGCAATAGAAGCCTATGGTAACGCCAAATATGAATGGTTAAAAAGCTTTCTAGAATTACCGAATGGTATACCATCTCATGACACGTTTAGTCGATTAGTTGCCAGAATTGAACCGCAGCAGTTTCAAGAATGTTTTTGAGTTGGGTAAATGCGATAGTCGGGGCATTAGAACTAAACGCTATCGCCCTTCATTGATGGGAAAATAATGAAACAATCTTGTGACCGAAATGACCAACAAAAAGCTACATATAGTGACTGCTTGGTCTTTATATCATCAATTAGTTTTACAGCAAAAAAAGTTCATAAAAAATCTAACGTTCTGACAGCACTACCGGAATTAATAGAAATGCTATAAATTGGCGTAAGTCTAATAACTATAGATTCTAGGGGATGTCAAAAAGACATAATAGCTCCGATCGTCAAGAAAAAAATAGATTACATTTTAGCTTTAAAAGTGAATCAAAAACTCCTGCACAAAGCCGTAAAATAATGGTTTTAAATTGCCCCAAAAAACCGATTATTTAGGCAAAAACTACAATTATTGTGAACGAGTAGAAGCGGCACATCATCGAGTGGAAAAAAGACAAGTATGGAGTGTTGATGTACAGCCGATTCCACGTTTATGAAGGACACCCGCCTATCGATATCCCGCCGTAGGGACTTAGGCACTCGCCGTGTCCCTACTTCATAAACCTGGAATACGCTGTATCTGATTTACCACAAGTGCATAATCAAGCATTATGGAGTGGATGAAAAACAGTTGTCATGATAGTTAGTGAACGACGGCTGTGAAATAAAACCACGACTGAAACTCGTTTTTATACCATTTCTCTAAAATCGTGCAACACTCTTCGACCCCCCTAGCCGCCCCGCTGCATTGCGGGGGGAACAAGAATACTGTTATTTCGTTGAAAATTGGTATTACTTGAGTAGTTTAAGCAGTAATGCTGAGAGAATTGCCGATTCGATCCGCAGTCATTGGGGCATTTAAAATAGCTTACATTGGACGCGCTTATCTTACATTTTGTGAAGATGAAAGCCGGATTCGGAAACAGAACTCTCCCGAAAATTTTGCACTTCTACGTCGATTAGCTATAAATTTACCGAAATAAGAAAAAACTTCCGGCACAAAGTCTAAGATTGAAACGGTATCGAGGGGCAATGGACAATAATTATGTAGTTAAAATTTTAAACTCTGCCAATTAATACTCGAAATATAATAGCAATCTAAGAAGAAAAATTATCCGGCTTTAAGAAGTTCAGAAAATCTTAAGGTTATGATTTTATCTGCTCAAGTCGGGTTATAGTTAAGAGTCTTAAGAATATTTTTTTAGTTATTTGCTAATGCACAAAACCACGTTTTTGTCAACCTAATTTAGATGCGTTTACCCTGGTCGTCTGGGTTGTCCTTGTAACCGTACTTGCCTATTCCCAGACACTTAGGCTTGCCGTTAAGCGATTTACCGTCCAACTGTTCCCAGAGGGCGTTGTGGCGCTTGGGAAAGCGCAAGGCAACGGAACCTTTGTCGGAATACACGGTTACATCCCACGGTTGGGGACGCTTGTCAGATCTCGTGTGTTTTGCTGCAAAGTGTTGGTTTGTCAAGGTTTAAAATTTTCTAGACTGTTTCTAGATTATTGCTCTAGTCTCTATTTCTAGAAGTAGCCGCCTGCTTTTCAAAACAGTACAACCATCATTCATAACACGCAGCTTGATGTTTGTTATGAATTTGAGATGTTGGATGACATCCAAAATCCCCGAACTAACTATAGTGTCAAGCAAAAGCTCGATCGAATTCAACCGCAGCAGGAATTCCGCTGGAAAATTATTTTCCGTTTCCGACAGCATTTAACCCGAAGCCTTGACAGCGGCTCTGTATGCAGTAAGATACACGTTGGCCAACTCATTCGCTAGTGGGTAGAGCTCAGAGGCAATCTTGCAGCGAAGTGGCACAACAGACAAGGCACCCTTGCAAATCCATTCAACTTTGAGGAATGAAAAAAAACGTGCAAGACTCTACAAGCCCGCTGGCGGCAAAACGCTTAATGCGTTCCAAATCGATGCTGCTGGTGGCAGCTTCCATCGGCCTTGGTTTACTTGGTATGGGATGGCGGCAGGATTTCGTCCGGGCTCAGCAAACTTCAGCCCGTCAAGTAGCCACGGGCAATTTGTGGCAAGAAGCTTCTTTTCCAGTAGAAAATTTTGAAGCCTACAGTTCCGCCTTCGGCCCCCGCGGCGGCGATTTTCATTACGGTTTGGACTTGGCGGCCCCGGAAGGCAGCTATATCCGCAATTGGTGGGGCGGGCAAATTGTGGAAGTTTGGGAAGACGGCAGGTGTGGCACTGGTATGGTGGTGCGATCGGGAGATTGGGAACACATCTACTGTCACCTCAGAGGTCGGGTGGAAACCGCTAACGGCGGGCGTTATTATATCGATCGCGAAGGTGGCCTGCAAATTTGGCAGGGTCAAATTGTGCCGGCCGGTGCGAGAATTGCCAGAGTTGGGATGACCGGCCGCACGACAGGCCCTCACTTGCACTGGGGATTGAAGTACGGCGGCCGCTGGGTAGACCCAGCTTTGGTACTCCGAGAAATGTACTCCCAGCAATCTTAATCGGTCATTAGTCAGCAGCCATCCCTCTTTTGTCACTTTCGGTAGAAAGTTTTCTGGAACTGTTGATTTGTAAGGCTTTCGCGTTGCGACCCCAAAATAGTTGAGTCTGGCTAAAATCCAAACAGCGCCAGGCGAAAGCCATTCGATCTCCCCGAGGTGACAAAAGAGGGGTCATATCGTTTCCGGTTGCACTTCTTATGATCGTTCGGAGACCGCCAGAGCAAGAGTGTCCCTACCGCAATTAATTGTAGGGACACTCTTGCTCTGGCAGTGTGCTGACTGTAGGTAATATTAATTTCGATGCTACCGGAGTTGATATCATTAGTGATTAGTTAGCAGTCATTTTTCTTGGTTTGTAGTAAGAAATAAAGTCCTTCTTTTTTCGAGAATCAGGAATAAAGTCCTCACTACAAACTTGAATAACTAATGACTAATGGCCGATGACTGATGACTCTTTACGTTGGGGCCAACTCTTTTTTGGTCAACTCGGTGTACCGAGCGACAATTTGGCGGAATTCGTCGCCGTCGATCGTTTCTTCATCCAACAGCGCTTCGACAAGTTTGTCTACCAAAGCGCGGTTTTCGCGGATAATCCGGCGAGCTTCTTCGTAGCAGTGAAAGGCGATTTCCCGGACTTGCCGATCGATCTTGATTGCCATTTCTTCGGAATACTCGGATCGCGAATTCCAGTTTTGACCCAAAAACACCTCATTGTTAGGACTTTCCAGAGCCACAGGCCCCAAATCGGACATTCCGTAAAGTGTTACCATCTCCCTGGCGAGACTGCTAACTTTTCTGAGATCGCTGCTGGCACCGGTGTCGATTTCAGCATCGCCATAAACTTCTGCTTCCGCCGCCCGTCCCCCCAAAGCTACTGTAATCCGGTTTAACAACAAAGCCCGACTCCTCAAACCTTCGCTGTCGAGCATTTCGTCGTCGAGCACAAAGCTCGTAAAGCCTTCTACCCCGCCGGAACGGGGAATAATCGTTACTTTTTCAACTGGATCGGCATTTTTGAGCATTGTCGCGACTAGGGCGTGTCCGACTTCGTGGTATGCTGTCATCCACTTTTTCTTGCTGTCGAGCAGGGGGTTGAGGGTGAGCCCGATCGTGATCCGGTCGATCGCGTCGTTAACTTCTAAGTTACTAATAGTGTCTTTGCGACGCCTCGCGGTGAGAATGGCTGCTTCGTTGAGCAAGTTTGCCAAGTCGGCACCGGAAAAGCCGGGAGTGCGGCGGGCGATCGTGTCTAGGGCAACTTCTGGGTCGAGTTTTTTGTTGCGCGCGTGAACTTGCAAAATCCCCAAACGCCCTTTGTAGCTGGGTAAATCTACCGTTACTTGGCGATCGAACCTGCCGGGCCGCAGCAGGGCGGTATCGAGCACGTCGGGGCGGTTGGTAGCTGCAATGATAATCACGCCGCTGTTCCCCTCAAACCCGTCCATTTCTGTCAGCAACTGGTTGAGAGTTTGTTCGCGTTCGTCGTTGCCGCCGCCGATACCGGCGCCGCGCTGCCTTCCTACGGCGTCTATTTCGTCGATGAAGACGATGCAGGGGGAATTTTCTTTAGCTTTGCGGAACAAGTCGCGGACGCGGGAAGCGCCGACTCCGACGAACATTTCTACAAATTCGGAACCGGAGATGCTGAAGAAGGGGACGCCTGCTTCGCCTGCGATGGCTTTTGCCAGCATTGTTTTGCCGGTTCCCGGAGGTCCGATTAACAGAACTCCTCTGGGAATTTTCGCGCCGATGGCGTTGAAGCGTTCGGGTTTTTTGAGGAAAGTTACGACTTCTTGCAGTTCTTCTTTAGCTTCTTCGATGCCTGCTACGTCGTCGAACATCACGCCGGTTTTGGCTTCCATTTGGAAACGTGCTCTGGATTTGCCGAAGTTCATGGCATTTCCTTGAGATTGGGTCGATCGGCGCATGATTGCCATCAACACTGCCAACACCGCAAAAATCACTAGCAAGTTTACTACTAAACTGACTGCCGCTGCGTTGTCGGGTGTTTGTTTGACTTCAAAGTCAATCTTTTTGGCACGGATTTGCGAGTACAGTTCTCGGTTGTTGTAGTCGAACAGGGTAACTGATTGGGCCCGATCGCTTTTTTGATCTTTTAGCCTAACTTTGGCAGTTCTTTGAGTTTCGTCTATTTCGATTTTACTGACTTGCCCTTTTTCTATGTTGTCGATCAGTTGGCTGTAACTCATGCTGGTTGGCGTGCTCTCGGCAAAAACCGGGGTCGAGAGCAATATTCCTTGAGAAATCACCAAACTGCCCAGGATGCGCCAAAGATTCCGTCCTGGAATTGATTTTTTAGGATTCTGGCTCGATTTGTCTTTGTTTACAGCGAGATGCCCCAGCCATGCGTGTTGCCAAGAATTTTTCATATTGCTTTGCCCAAGGTTGAAGACTGCCAAGATTGACCGTTTTTGGTTTGCTACCTTTATTTATTTTAACAAGAGGGCGGGTGTTGAATGGGTTTATCTCTCGCTGGCATCTGAAGAAACGCCTCAAGAAGGGGGTTTTGAATCCACTGCTCCTCAAGAAACCGGGTTTTTCCCCAAATCTGTCGGTTATAACGAAGGATTTTGGTCAAAAAACCCGGTTTCTCGGCCCGTTCTTGAACTTACGCACTGCGACTCAGAAACCGGGTTTTTCCCCAAATCTGTGGCTTTGACAAAGAATTTTGGCAAAAACCCGGTTTCTCGGCCGCGTCCGTAAATCTAAAATCTCAAATCCAAAATCTCAAATCGATTGACAGTTGCCGATCGAACTTGCTATCTTATTCATAGTCGTAATGAGTACGCTTTAGTTGCGGTTTTTGAGTTTTATGGTAAAAATTGTCGGCATTGGCGGAAGTTTGCGGGCTGGCTCCTACAGCCAGTTAGCGTTGAAGGTAGCAGCAGAACGGGCGCAGGCCTTGGGCGCTGAAGTTGAAATATTCGATTTGCGATCGCTTAATCTGCCCTTTTGCGACGGAGAGAATGATTATCATAAGTTTCCTGATGTGGAAAAGCTGCAGAATGCGGTTAAGGAAGCCGACGGGTTGATTTTGGCAACGCCGGAGTATCACGGCAGCGTCAGCGGTGCTCTCAAGAATGCCCTGGATTTGATGAGTTTTGAGCATTTGGACGGGAAAGTTGCGGGTGCCATTAGCGTTTTGGGAGGGCAAGTTAACAGCAACGCACTCAACGATTTGCGAACCATTTTGAGATGGGTGCACGCTTGGGTAATTCCCGAACAAATTGCGATCGGACAAGCTTGGAAAGCTTTTAGTCCCGACGGTAAATTGTTGGATGAAAAACTGTCTGAAAGGTTCGACGAATTTGCTCGGAGTTTAGTAGAAAATACGCGGAAATTGCGAGGAATTTCTTAGCAGACGGCTTGCTTTCGCCAGTAGTCATCGGTAATGGGTAATTGGGAATTGGGAATTGGTAGTAATTAACCAATAACCAATAACTCATGACTATTGGTAACGGGCAAGGAGTAATTTGTATTGGTTATTGGCAATTGGTAATTTGTAGCAACCAACTAATGATTGCTGACTGCTGACTGCTGACTTCAAAATGGCATATCGATCATGTCTCCGAAAGGATGGGGTACGTCGATCGCCATTCTTCCGGGTTTTGACTCATATTTGTCTATCCACTTTTTGGCCAATTCCAAAGCTTCCTCCTCAGTCTTGGCATTTTGGACGGCGACGTGGCGGTTGCCGCGGCTATCCCAAACCTCAACGTAGAAGACTTTCTGAGATTGAATAATCCAACCTTTATAAGTGTCTGCTGGTTCCATAGTGAGAATCCTAAAATAATCGGGCGGGGAGTTCGAGTGGCGAGCTAATTGTAAATATTGCCCTGTGTAAAATGAATTTTACGGGGGTTTCTATAGTATTTTTGGAAAAAAGTCAGTTTTACGGTTAACCTCATGACTAGACTCCTGAAGCAATTATTTAATTGGAGAAAATATCTCCAACCTTTGGCGGCGGCGATCGCGATCGCCCTAATCGCATCCCAGATGGCGGTATTGCCGGCATTGGCGACGGGCGTGTACGAAATGCCGCTGTTGTCGGCGGGCGATCGTACTTGGGTGTTCGACAAAGGCGACGTACTCAGCCGCAGCAGCGAAAGCAATATCAGCAGCGTGCTCGACAATCTGGAAAACAAAACAGGGAAACAAGTCAGGTTTGTCACCATCCACCGCTTAGACTACGGCGAAACGACTGCCACTTTCACAGACCAACTGTTTGAACAGTGGTTTCCCGAAAAAGAAGACCAGACTAATCAAATTTTACTCGTTCTCGACACTGTTACCAACAACGCGGCAATCCGCACCGGCGAAGGGGTTAAGTCCCTGCTAACCGATGAAATTGCCCAGAGTGTAGCTGGGGAAACCGTGCAAGTGCCGCTGCGGGAAGGCAATAAATACAACGAGGCATTTGCGGCTGCAAGTACGCGCATTGCAACTGTTTTGTCGGGCGAACCCGATCCGGGTCCTCCTGAAGTTGTTGACAACATTCAAGTTGAAGGCACGTTTAAAAAAGCTGAAGAAACAGACCAAGGCAATGCCACAGTTGTTGTGGTTGTGCTGTTGGTATTGGCGACAGTGATTCCGATGGTGACTTATTTCTGGTATCAAGGTTTTTCGTGATCGGTTGCTGTCTGATGCAATAGACTTGCATTGCATAAATCTTTAATAGATCGACCGCAGATGACAGGCTGATACACACAGATGAACGCGGATAATTTCAAGAATCACGATTGCCTGAATGCAATGCCACTCTAGTAAGTTGCCGTTTTGTCAATAAATTCTGGCAGGGCTGCACTAATCTTGAACGTATTCTCGATCGCTCAACAATGCAATTTCTGCCCGCACAAATTCCCGTCCCAGATAAGCCGCGTGATCCAACATTGTCACCGGACTGGGGCGGGTTTCTTCTAGGATTTTGACACAAAGTTCTTTAGCGGTTCTGCCGGTAAAAAGTGTGGCCTGAGTGCGTTCTACTTTGCCGCGGGCGGGGATGGGTTTACCAGTTTCGGGATCGACGGCCAGGCCTCGATCGTCGATGATGTTGGTGAAATGTTTGGCACAAATTAAGCTGGTTTCGCGATCGAGATAGATGATGAAGTAGCCGCCTGGATCGAGATCGAGGTGGCGTTTGGATAGCTTGTCATCAATTGCAGTGAGGTTTTCCAAGGTTTGACTCATGGTTGGTAAAAGAAAGTAGACAATAGCTGTAATTTTTGGTGCTATTTCTAGTTTAGTCGGCTGCGGGACAAGTTTGGGACATTGGTTGGTTGAATGGGGGGAAAGTTTGGGCGATCGACAATTCCTGCAATTTGCCGATCGCTCCTATGCTACAGTCGATCGGGCTCTACAGAGAAATTGATGAGTGAACTTAAGACGCGATCGCTGTTATATCCTCGACTTTTTCAAGAAGTCGGGGATCTGAGCATTCGGTTTTTTTAGCGGCTGCTCACTTATCTATGATGCAAAATCGGTTATTATTGTATAGATGATTTGTTTGTGTTAAAGCTGAGCCAAAATGAAATTTATAGATTTGTTTTCAGGAATAGGAGGTTTCAGACAAGGGTTTGAAAAAATCGGCTTTAAATGCGTTTTTTCCTGCGAAATTAACAGCAAATGCCGAGAAGTTTACACGCAGAACTTCGGTGAGGTTCCTTTTGGAGATATCAGTAAAATCAATCCCGTCGAGTTAGAAGACTTTGATGTTTTAGTCGCCGGGTTTCCGTGCCAACCTTTTAGCATCTGCGGCAAAAAGCTGGGTTTTGAAGATACTAGAGGTACGCTATTTTTCGATATTTGTAAAATCATCAAAATCAAGCAGCCTAAAGTTATCGTTCTCGAAAATGTCAAGCACTTAATCCATCACGACAAGGGAAATACCTTAAAAGTAATTATTGCCAGTCTTGAAGATTTGGGATACAGCGTGAATTACAAAATGCTGAATGCTAAAGACTTTGGAATTCCTCAACATCGTGAAAGAATATTTATTATTGGAACTCAAGGCAAACCCTTCAATTTTTCTCGACTTAAAAGCAAGTTTACTCCGCAACTCAGGGAATTTCTAGACGAGACAGGGGATTTTGAAATATTGGACAAGTCAGAGTATACTTTAATTGATTATCCGAGAAAGCAAGATTCGGGACTTTTGTTTGTAGGTTACAGAAATAAAGGTACTTGGAAAACAGGCGTGAGGCCGAATACAGAACATTTATCGAGAGTTCACAGACAGCCTAATCGCATTTATTCGGTAGATGGAGTGCATCCGACAATTCCTTCGCAAGAAACATCTGGCAGGTTTTTTATCTACATTCCCGAGCAAGATATGGTGAGAAAGTTGACGCTGAAGGAATGTTACCGTCTTATGGGTTTTCCTGAAGATTTTAAAAGTTATCCTAGTGCGGGGGAAAGTTACAAGCAAATTGGGAATTCGGTTTGTGTACCGGTGGTGGAGGCGATCGCCCAAGAAATATTAAGTCAAAATTTATTGTCAAATGAGCCAAATGAACCACAAAGAAAAACTGAAGAATATATACAGCTTGTCCTTTTAAATTGCTGATATCAACTTGACGAAGATTCCCATACAATTCGAGATTGTCTTGCTAACAAAAGTGCAAGCTCATCAGCCCTTGGACGGTTATCTTCACGATAGGGCAAGCCTATAATACTCCCATGAGATGAAGAGTCACGTACTACATTTAGACCTAGTTCTCGAATTTTCCCTAAATCCAGGCTAGCAACTCCTTCACAATTTCTCAATGCACTCAAAGATTGCTCTATGGAAAAATTGACAGAAATACCCTGTTCGTTTATATTTTTCCGCAAATAGTAGGCGTCCGATTTGACGATCGATCTATCCCGATCTATCCATCCTTTTCGGAGAACTCGGTAAACAAGTGTACGACCCGGTAATGTTTCAAACTCTGACGCACTCCCTGAAGATGGTTCTCTCATATTTTGTTAAACCACTGCAACCAGTAAACTAATGTTGATGATGAAGCGATATCTTCGACCGCATTTTCATTTTTTGCATGGTGATAAATGTCAACTGGTTGCTCCGCACTGAATGGACAAAATAGGCGAACTGTACGCTCTGGTTCTAAGCTGGCCCAATCTAGTGTAATACTCCCTCTGTCATCTGTACCTGTAGAGCATTTGGGAAAACTGTTTCCCATGCTATCGTATGCCTCAACAACTAATTTCATCGCTGTCCTGAAAGCATATTCAGTAGGTCTTAAAATTCCGTACTCATCCTCTTCTTCTAAATCTAAAAGCTCGATCAGACGTTCAACAGTGATTCGGAAATTCAATAAACCGCTATTGCTACTGCTATCAGTAATCTGTTCCTTTGCTACAGTCATAAGATTCAATCCCTTTTAGCCGATCGCCAGTTTCATTTTAACACAGCCTCATGCTGTGAAATTTGCACTCAAAACTCCGATCGCTGACGGTCGATCGATATTTGTATGAACACGGGATTACCGTGTCCAAATCCGAATATATTTGTAGGGATACAGCACTGCTGTGTCCGCGATATTTGCAAGGACACGGCACTGCCGTGTCCCTACCGAAAACTGCAATACAAGCACCGATCGGACGCAATCTTAATTCCCGACTGCAAACAAGTATTAGGCGGGAACTTGGATTTTTTCGGTGCCGGCAAGTTCAAAGGCTGCGTGTATTGCCTTCAAAGCAGTTACACCTTGTTCCTCATCCACAACGCAGCTAATTTTAATCTCGGAAGTGGCAATCATTTGAATGTTGATTTGCTGGCGAGAAAGCGCTTCAAACATTTTTGCCGCTACTCCCGGATGCGCTACCATCCCGGAACCGACAACGCTAACTTTGGCAATTTGTGTATCGACTGCTACTTCGCCCCATCCAAATTCGGGGGCGGCTTTTTCGAGGGCGTTTTTAGCAGCTTCGGCGTCAATTTGTGCTACGGTAAATGCAATGTCGCGAGTTAATATGCCGTCGATATTGTGGCAGCGCTGCGACTGAATAATTGTATCTACGCTGATATTTTCCTGGGCTAAAAGTCCGAACAGTTTTGCGGCTACTCCGGGTCGATCGGGCAATTGGCGAATTGCTAGACGCGCTTGGTTGAGATCCAACGCAACGGCGCGGACTGCGGGCGGTTTTTGGGATGGTGAACGCAGCCCAATAGGGGAGTTGGCCACATCAAATGCTTTGCAGAGTTCGCCAACAGCCCGATCGCAATCTTCGGCATCGATCGCACAACTAACTTTTACCTCGGAAGTGGAAATCATTTGAATGTTAATTCCCGCATCCGCTAAAGTCTTAAACATCTGCGCGGCTACCCTCGGACGACCGATCATTCCCGCACCCGCAATGCTAACTTTAGCTATTGGCCGCTCTTCTGCTTTCACTTCCGGTTCTCCCAATTCTGGGCGAGAATTCTTGCCGAGGGCGGGTACGATCGCATCTGCAACCGCGACAGCTT
Source organism: Microcoleus sp. F4-D5 (assembly GCF_036704885.1). Taxonomy (NCBI): domain Bacteria; kingdom Bacillati; phylum Cyanobacteriota; class Cyanophyceae; order Oscillatoriales; family Microcoleaceae; genus Microcoleus; species Microcoleus sp. F4-D5. The sequence continues at coordinate 22,599 of NZ_JAUBSX010000044.1, forward strand.
GATTCAGCGAATTTCTCGTCACTGTGAAGGCAATATCGTTAGTATTTCCTTCATGAATTGACTGGATAATTAAATCAACATCGAGGTTTTGCTGCGCGATCGCACCAAACAACCGCGCTGCTACGCCGGGGCGATCGGGCAAACGCAGCAGCGATACCCCCGCCTGATCTAAGTCAAATTCCACCGCATCCACCGCTTTTGCGAGCTCCAAGCCCTCCAAAGGCCGGGGTTGTGGGGGTGGGGACACTACCCGCGTACCGGGGGCGTCACTCCAGCTAGAAAGCACTACCAGGGGCACGCCGTAATTCTTGGCAATTTCTACCGCGCGCGGGTGGAGGACTTTTGCGCCCAAACTCGCCAATTCCAGCATTTCGTCGCAAGTGATTTCGTCCATCAATTGCGCGTCGGCAACCAAGCGCGGATCTGTAGTCAGAATTCCGGGCACGTCGGTATAAATTTCGCACCTGTCGGCCCGCAGCGCTGCTGCGAGGGCCACTGCTGTCGTGTCGGAACCGCCGCGCCCCAAGGTGGTAATTTCCAATTCTCCGGCATCGGCGATGCCTTGGAAACCCGCAACCACAACGACTTTACCGTTTTTTAACTGACTCTGAAGCCGATTGGGATCGATCCGCAAAATCCGGGCGCGGGTGTGGGCGGCTTCGGTGACAATGCCGACTTGGGCGCCGGTGAGGGAAATTGCGGGCTGTCCCATTTCCTGCAATGCCATGCTTAAAAGTGCGATCGAGACTTGTTCCCCAGTGGAAAGCAACATATCCATTTCCCGCTTGTTGGGATTTGCGGAAATTTCCTTGGCGAGTTTAACTAAACCGTCGGTGGTTTTGCCCATCGCCGAAAGTACGACAACCAGAGAGTTGCCAAGCTGTGCTGTTTTTACAACTCGTCGGGCTACTTCCAGAATGCGATCGACTGTGCCAACCGAGGTTCCGCCATATTTCTGAACAATTAGTGCCATAGGACTTACACGAAAAGTGATGCAATACTTAAGTTAATATACGCAAATTTTTGATAATAACCGATGAATGTTTATATCGTTTCTGAGGAGGCTGCTAGGCGATCGGGTTGTTACAGCACATGATATTCCTAGGCAAACTGAATTGCCGTGTCTCTACCGGAATCGGCGACTTATGCGAATTTAGATTTTGGCTTGAAGGATTGAATAATTGCGAATGACTTATGAATAACCCAACCCCGATAATCATCAGTCATCCCCAATCTAAAATCTAAAATCTAAAATCTAAAATCGAATTACTCGCCTTCTAACTCTCGCAAACGCGCTTCCAAAGCTTGAATTCGCAATTCAGCTTCTATGCGCCGTTGTCGTTCTCGTTCTGCCACTAATTCGGCTTGTTCGGCTCGTTCCTCAGCGGCCGGCACCAAATTCCCCTCAGCATCCCACCAGCGCAGCCAAGGCAGCTCTATGCCCTGATAAATCCCTTGCCAAATGCCTAATTCCAATCCCATTGGCTCGATTTGGTAATGTCCGCGCTGATTTTCCGGCAGTAACTCAAATCTATCTTCTACCAAATGATACACTTCAACTTGTGCCTTTTTGACTTCATAAATGCCGTAAAAAGCAGGTCTAATTATCCGCTCGTAAATCCAGAATTTCCCCTGGCGAGGAGTCCTATCTCTTTCTTCACTGCCATCGCCAGAAACAAATTCAAGTACAATTAGAGGCGGCATTAATTCCTGCCACATTACATAGCAGCAGCGAAGATTTCCGTCAAGAGTTGGCGGCACGTCGGGCACGTAAAACCAATTAGGTGCTTCGGCTCATCTTTCTGGCGGTTCCGGGGGCTGGGCCACTCGCCAATAAATACCGGAATCTTGACCGATGCAGTATTGTCCGTCGGGATGAATTTGGTCTAAAATGGGTCGAACAGACGTTGTTAACAGGATGCTTTGAGGATGTTCTTGAAAGTTTTTCACAAAAGTACCGTCGGAGTCTGGTAATTGAGTGTGGTCGGGGAAATCTGTTGCTATAATTTCTGGTTTTTCGGTGACACTCATGTTGACCTCTTGAATGTTGAAAAATTATACTTATAATTGGGAAATGAGAGATTAATAATGTTATTATAACATGGAAAATCTGCGGCTGCTAAAAATAATTTTTAAGAAAAATGAGTCAGTACAAGTTAATTATTTTTGACTTCGACGGCACTTTGGCAATTACTCACAAAGCTATTGTATTTTGCTTTACCAAAACTTTTGAAAGTTTCAATATTACCCCGCCTGCTGCTGATACTATTATAGGTACGATCGGCATCAATTTACCAAATAGTTTTAAAATCCTCCATCCGGCGATCGAGGAAAGCGCAATTCCTGAATGGGTGGAAACTTACCGCTCTTATTATCGGACGGAAGGTGAAAAGCAGGTAGAGTTATTTACCGGGACAAAGCAAGTCTTGCAGTTGGCGCGCCAGTCTGGATTGAGCCGGGGAGTTTTCAGCAACAAACACGTTAATTTTATTAATGTATTACTAAATTATTTGAGTATTCACAGTTTTTTTGATTTGATATTAGGTGACAACGGAGAAATAATTATGAAACCAAACCCGGCTGTTTTTCACTCGATTATTAAACCGCTGTTCCCGGAGTTGGATAACAGTCAAATTTTAATGGTTGGCGATACAGCGATTGATTTGCTGTTTGCTAAAAACGCTGGGATAGATGTTTGTTGGGCGGCTTACGGATATGGCGATCGCGCTGAGTGTCTAGCCCTAGAACCGACTTTCGCGATCGACGATATTTCAGAACTTGCTGTGTTCGTTCACAATTAATTTTTCCTAGACTTTTTTCAGAAAAATTTAAATTTTTTAATTAAAAATTAATAAAAAAATATTTAACTATAGCCAAATGCTAGAATTTTTAATTCACTCGCAAAAATAAAGACGCCAACCTGCAAGCAGCATAAACTCGGCTAAGTAAACCATCCCAAAGATAGAGTTATCGCTGGACAAGCTATTATAAATTAACAAGCAGGATTCCTTTGAAGGCAGAAACAAGCAGAAAAAAAAATGAGTCAAGCCAATTTTTTTGAGGTATAATTTACCGCAAAAATCCTGCATAAGAGTCTTCTAACTTGGACCTTCGGAGAATAGGCAATTCTGTTAAACTATAGGGTGTGCTGCAAGTCGGGATAGACAATAAACTAAACTCAATTTATAGAAACTCATGCAGATCGATATCAGCATTCCTTCTGAAACGCTATCGCCGACTCGTACTGGCGGCACACCGAATTTAATAGAAGAAGTCTGGAGGCTGTACGATCGCGCCCTGGCAGCTACCAGCAACGGCATCGCGATCGCGGACGCTACTCGGCCGGACAAGCCTATAGTCTACTGCAACCGGGCTTTCGAGCGGATTACAGGCTACGATCGCACCGAAATAATCGGGAAAAACTGCCGCTTCCTGCAAGGCCCGGATACCGATCGCGCTGCCGTCGATCGAATCCGCGCGGCCCTGAAAGAACAACACGACTGCAAAGTAGTTCTGAAAAACTACCGCAAAGACGGCACCCCCTTCTGGAACGAACTCACCATCTCGCCGGTGCGCGACAGCAGCGGGATCGTTACCCACTTCATCGGCGTCCAATCTGATATCACCGATCGCTTCCAAGCAGAAGAAGCCCTCAAACAAGCCGAGGCAAAATACCGCAGCATCTTTGAAAACGCCACCGAAGGCATATTTCAAACCGCCCCAGACGGGCGCTACCTCAGCGCCAACCAGGCACTAGCCCGAATGTACGGCTACGATTCCCCGTCAGAACTGATCGCCAAATGTTCGGCAAACAACCTTTACACCGATCGCACCCGCCGCGCTTCCTTCATGGCAGAAATCAGCAAAAACGGTTCCCTGAAAGAGTTTGAGTCCTGCGTCCGCCGCCGGGACGGCAGCACTACCTGGATCTCGGAAAACGTGCGCGAAGTCCGCGACGCAGGCGGCGAAGTTCTTTACTACGAAGGAACCGTCGCCGAAATCGCCGATCGCAAACAAGCCGAAGCAGCCTTGCGAAATCAAGAATACTGGCTGAAAACCGCAATTAACGCCGTCCCCGACGCGATCAACCTTACAGACAGCGAGGGGCGCTGGCTGATTGCCAACGACTGCGCCCTCCAACTTTTGGGCTGGGAAACCGCAGACTATCAGGGCAAAACTACTGCCGAACTCGCTGTCGCAGCCGATCCGAGAGTCAGAGAAATCCTGCTAACTTGGCAGGAAACCGACGAAACCACCTGGCAAGCAGGCACTCTTACCTCCAGCCGCCAAATTGTCCCCTTGCCTACAGGCGGCAGCAATTTGTTTGAAGTGCGGAAAGTGCCGCTGTTCAACCCCGACGGTTCGCGCAAAGGTTTGGCAGTGGCGGGGCGGGACATCACCCAGGAAGTGGCAGCGGATGCAGCTTTGCGAGACAGCGAACAGCGGTTTCGGGCAATTTTTGAACGCGCTGCGATCGGCATGGTAGTCGCTACTCTCGAAGGTGTTGCGATCGCCACTAATCCGGCATTTCAAGCTATGCTGGGGAGATCGGAAGCTCAACTGCGGGGTGTGGGCCTCGACGAATGCGCGCACCCGGAAGACGTAGAAGCTTCGCGCGAGTTGCGCCAACAGTTGGCCGCGGGCTGGCGCGAAGCTTACCAAATAGAAAAGCGCTACCTCCGCCAAGACGGCAGCATCCGGTGGGGACGCCTCAGCGCCTCTGCGATCGACAGCAGTCAGGGAACGCCGCAGTTTATTTTGCAAATGGTAGAGGATATTACCGATCGCAAACAAGCCGAGTCAGCTTTGTTCCAAAATGAGGCTAAGTGGCGATCGCTAATTCTCAACAGTTCCGACATCATTACTATTCTCGACGCCAGCGGTCGCATTGTTTACGAAAGCCCTTCTGTAGAAAGAGTTTTGGGCTACGAACCCGATGAACTCGCCGGTCAAACTGCCCTAGATTTCATCCACCCTGACGACCTGCCCTCGGTGATGTCCGACGGCGAAAAACTGATCGCAAATCCAGGCGATCCGATCGCCCTAGAAGGTCGGTTCCGCCGCGCTGACGGTTCTTGGTGTTTTCTCGAAGGCGTCGGCATCAACTTGCTAGCAGACCCCGCTGTGAAAGGAATTGTGATCAACTCCCGCGACATGACGGCGCGCCGGCAAGCAGAGTACCGCCTCAGCAAAATCAACGAGTGCTTTTTGGGATTCACCACCGACGCGGCCCAGAACATCCAGCGCCTGACATCCTTAGCCGGCGAGCTTTTGGGCGGAAACTGCGCCATATACAGCCGCTTAGGTGGCGGACTGCTGCGCGCGATCGCGACTTGGCAAGCGCCGCCGGACTACCCGCCGGTCGATCGCGCCGAAGGCCGCGTCTGCACCGACGTATGCCACAAAGGAAGCGATCGGGCTGTGGCCATTCCTGACTTGCAGAACACGATCTACGCCCAAACCGATCCCGCTGTCATCCGCTACCAACTGCGAAGCTATCTGGGACAAGCCGTGCGGCTGGGCAACAATTATGTGGGTGCGCTGTGCGTTGTCTACACCGAGTCGATCGCGCCCACAGAAGCCGACTGCAAGCTGATCGGAATTATTGCCGCAGCGATCGGAGTTGAGGAAGAACGGGCCGCCGCCGCCTCGCGCGATCGGCAAAAATCTCTGGAATTGCAAACAGCTTTGCGCGAATTGCAGCAAACTCAAATGCAGTTAGTACAAACCGAAAAAATGTCTTCCCTCGGACAAGTGCTAGCAGGAATTGCCCACGAAATTAACAACCCAGTTGGCTTTGTCGCCGGCAACCTCTGCCACGTCCGAGGCTACGTTCTCGACTTGTTAGAAATAGTCCAAGTATATCGAGAAGAGTACCCAAATCCACCCGCCAAAATTCAGCAACAAGCCGATGATATAGACTTAGAATTTCTCGCAGAAGACCTGCCAAAATTGCTCAATTCGATGCAGATAGGGTGCGAGCGAATTGTAGAAATTATTCAAACTCTACGCAATTTCTCGCGGGCCGACGAAGCGAAAATCAAGACAGCCGACATTCACGAAGGTTTAGAAAGTACCTTGTTAATGTTGAACAGCAGACTCAAAGCCAAGGCCAACTGGCAGGGCATTGAAGTGATTAAAAAATACGGAGAACTGCCGCAAATACAATGCCATCCCGGACTGTTAAATCAGGTTTTCATGAATCTATTGGCCAATGCGATCGACGCCTTAGAAGAAACCAGCAGCCAAGCAAAAAATACAGCCGATACTATATTTCCTACAATTACGATTCAAACTGAAATGATTGATAACAATAGCATTTGTATTCGGATTAAAGACAACGGTCCGGGCATTCCCGAAGATCGGATCGTGCGTTTATTTGACCCGTTTTTTACCACAAAACCAGTAGGTAAAGGCACTGGTTTAGGTTTATCAATTTCGCACCAAATTGTCGTTGAAAAACACAACGGCAAATTGCAGTGCCTCTCAGAACCAGGTAAAGGGACCGAATTTATCATCGAAATTCCCATTCGCTGAGTTCCTCCACCAACAGAGACATCATCTGCTTTAGTTAGCATAGGCGCGATCGGGGTTAGAATCTAGTCGCTATCACTGTGACAAATGCCAAATGCCAAATTTTCCGATCGCAAAATCCGACTTTTGCGCGACTGTACTACCGGGAATCCAGCAAAGATCGCAAAAGCTTACATATTGTCCGGCATAGCGGTTGGTTGATTCCTTCGATCGCCATTCCCGACCCACCAAAGGCTCTATCTCACCACTAGCTACCAAGTTTGTCGATGAGGTATGGGCTAACACTCGTTCTGCCTGGATGATAACTCTATCTTCATTCTCGATCGAGACTGCCTGGCCATTAAACAAATCTTGATTTTCAAGTGGTTTAATCTCAACTATTTCAACCATGCCCCACCCGTAACCCCGTTCGCCACCCATTTGTAGTTTCTGACAAGCATCTTTCCAGTTGACCCTACAACTCTCTTTCTCAAACACATAACCCACCAGATAAACCTGTTCGCCTTTATCTAATGTGCGAGGTGAAATAAACTCAACTTCATGCAACAATCCCTCATCGGCTGCTTGTTGGGGATACACCAACGCAGTGCTGTTATAGCTACTCAAAAAATAGCGACGAAACAGACTTTCGTTCTTCCAAAACCATTCGATTGGATAGTCTCCATTTGATTTTATTGCAGGATAAAAGTAAGTGTAAGCTAACTGCTCGTGGACTTTGTTTCCATAGGATTCATACTGCGTTGAATCAGTCGCAGAGCCATCGGTTCCATCGCGGGTTAATCGCATCGTTAGTGCGCCCCAAAACACTCGTCCAGTCACATAGGGACGGGTGCGCTGCACGTTGCCCACTTTGCCACAGCCAATGTGCATTGGGGATTTCAGCTTAAACACCAATCGATACGCTGTCCAGGTCACGGAGTTTCCTCCTGCTCATTTTTTGGTTTTTCCTCAACTTGACGAGCTTTTGCGCCATAGCGGGCATAAATAAGCATTTGTTCTAGCGTTTCTTTCGTGAGTAATAATCGTTCTAAATTTTGAGTTACATTATCGGTAATATGCTTTAAAACAATTTCAGAGCGAAGATCGATCTGTCCGTTATTCATTGGCTTGTTCCAGCCAAAACCTAATTCCTCTAACAGATTCAGCATTTCTGCAACCACAGCCTTACCATTATCTTTCTCTTTAGCGAGTAGATAGAGCAAACAGGCATATACGCCATCCTCTTGCAAAACGCCTAATGTCTTGGTGACTGTATTTTCTACATCACTAGCTTTTTGACTTTTGGTATTAGCAATAAATGCCTGTGCTTTTTTTGCAGCGAGGCGATCGAGATTGTTTTCTGGATTAATCATTGCCTTACTTTTTGCTAAAAATAGTTTCTAATTCTACATTTACAGGAGCGCCAATTGTTGCCATGCGCCCAAAGCCGCGCGTACCCATACCACCGACTCCGAGCCATTCAATCATACGGAACCCTGCTTTCACTACACACAACGCACCTTTCCAAGAATCTCCTGGTAGTGGATTATTTTTAGCAGTTTTATCTTTAGGAAATGGACGATTTTCCTCGCCATCGCGGTAATCATCAAGGACAACTTCTGCGGTCAGGAAGGTAGCGCGGGGAATAGCTTCGTATGTGAACAAAGCTCCTTCGTCGGCTGCACCAGTATTCGGATCGATCGCCACCGATGTTCGTACCTCTAAATTACTATTTACGACTTGGCTGAAAAGAGCATCTTTGACGAGAACAATTGTGCTAATAGCTTTGTAGCGCGGTTCATCTCGCCATTCAAAAGGTGCTTGTATTTCTGCTTTCTGGTCAGCAACATTGACCATTAACCAGCCTAGATTTAATCGTTTATCAGGTTTGTCCCAATTCAAAACAACAGTGGTAACATCATTCCAGTCATCAGGCAAATTGGTAAAACCAGCTTCGTCTAATCGCTCTCTGGTACTTACCCACACGGGACCAACCATCGAATGCACGGGAAATAGCAGCACATGAGCATCAAAAATATTCACCACACCAGAATACATATTAATGTTCTTGATATAGCCAAACGTATAACAGACCGGATTTTCAGCTATATTTCCTGTAACTTTGTCATGGCTTTGTCCGGCGGCTTCTGGCGTTTCATACAACTGGGCTGCGTAGGATCGCGCCGCCCCATGCAAACTCGTCCCAGGAATTTTGGGAATTTTGGTTCCCGGTTCTCGCACAATGCTCTTGTCAACCCGTCCCAGGCGATAGCCCCCAGTGCCGATATGCACGGGGTCGAGGGTCATAAACAGGTAGCGTTGCCGTTTGTAGGTTGCCATTGTTGTTTTCCTTACCGTTCCTTTAAGATTTCCATGTGCAGTTCTGCCAAGTCTGCCAGTTCGCCGCGCACCCCAGCTTGAATGAGTTGCTGACGTTCAGCTTTAGGGATACTCCACCATTTTTTGTCCTTAGGCCATGCAGCCTTCGCCAGGGTGTCTTCAACAAACTGCTGAAACACGGGATCTTGCACAGACTGATTTTTCTCATCTTGCCCGTACCAGGTTTCGCGGGTGGCTTCGATCGTATGAATTATCTGATGGCGCTGTGAGGTTTCCAGGGTTTTTAGAATTTTCCAGAGGATGTCGAAGCGATCGAGGTCTTCTAGGTAGAAGGGACGAGTCTGGCGCGGACGGCGACCGTTTTTGTCGTCGTAGTAAATCTCGAAGCGGCGGGCGGTGCTGTCGAGGAATTCAAAGTCGAAGGTGGAGGGTGTGAAATAGATGCGATCGCCCTCTTTTAAATCAGCAGCATGAACTAGCCAGCAGGGTGTTGTTTCACCAGGGCGCTGACTTTTGATTGCCCTTTGCCGTCCATTCACTTGGCTGTCATCACCATTTGTTTCTAGAAAGATGTAGGGATACCAACTATCCTCAGTTGTGCCATCACCCATTTGGGCCGGGACGTGCCAGGTGATAGTGCGATCGCCTTGAGTTAACTCAAGAGTAATAGTTTCATCAAATTGTTTAGTCCCATTTGCCAGTTCTTTCTTCTCATCCGGCAATTTTCCTTTACTTGTCGATCGCACTTCCCAGAGTTGCTTATCTGCAGGCGATTTGTAGTTCAACATCTGCCGTCCCGCATCCAGAGCCGATCGCAGAGGGGTACGACGATTGAAATATACGACACCTAGATGCAAGGGGAGGCGGTTGCGAACTTTGCCCATTTCGCGATCGTATTTCGTTTTGATTGTTGTGACTATATTCAGAGACTCCAGAGAATTAAGATTGTTTGCTGGAACAAGTGCAATGAAAGTGCTAGGTTCAGTGAGAATTTGAATCACAGGACTGTATTCTATGGAATTAAATGTAATGACATCATCGTTGATTTCCAATTGACCGCGCAATCTGTTAGAACTTCCATATCCAGTAGGCTCTTCTATCGATACTTGCTGATTGAGTAATTGCCTACGAATAAAACTAGCTGCTCTTTCATTATCTGAGGATAAATTATTGTTTTCATTTCCTCTTGCATCAGAGAATGTGTGCAGTTTTTTGGCAACATACCGAAGGTTATCTGTTGTAATAAGCCTATCATCCCAGAGTAAAACACTTAGCTTAACGTTTCTAATAACTAAATCGTAGTTTCCAAAATTGACTAATTTGAGTCGAGAAATTTCAGACAGTCTAATTTTAATAATGAGCCGACATTTCACTTTTGGTAGCTGTGTATCTGGGACATGATTTATGACTTCTTGCCAAAATTTTTGAGTGGTTTCCCATACACGTCGCAAGCGAGCAAATGAGGGATTTTGCCGCATCATTGCCAGAGCTAGAAGAAATGGGTCTTCAATTCGTTTCTTGCCTGAATTTGGATCTTCACCTAAATCAGTATCGGTAACTTGTAAATCATAAAATGGCTGTAGCCGTGGGGGATTTTCGCCTTTACGCAATCCGCGCGAATTTGAAGGTACTAAACCATCTAGCAACGTATTGGGAACAAATTGTTGTTTGTTTTGAGGTTTCTTTTGCAAAGCATTTTGAATGTCACTGAGTAACTGCTGATAGTCAAAATTATGTTGCTTGCTTCGCTCTTTCCATAACTGAGATGCTGGATTAGAAGAAACTATACTATTAAATGCTTCACCCATCAGCCATGATTCTAGTTCAAAGCGCCCAACGATTAAGGCAAGACGACCGTTAGTATCTGCAACTTCATCAATCCAAATTGTTGTGGGTAGGTTTTCCGTCCAGTCTTTAGCGCGAGTAATCCGCCGATCGCAGCATAGATCGCAGACTTTTAATCTTAATGCTTTGTCGCTCGAACCGATTGGTCGTAAGTTGCAGACTGGACAAATATCCTGCTTTTCTTTAATGTTCCAATAAGGTGCGATCGATTGAGAATTAGCAGTGAGTTGATCGGGCGGAGAAGTTACCAATCTTCCGAATTTCAGAGTGTTGCGAGTGCGATCGCTCAATTCTAAAGTCCAACAGGCTTCACCCTTAAACTGATGGTTGGCGATTTCTTGCAAATGTTCATGCAATGAACTTCCTGATTTGACCGTCGCATCAAGTAAATCATCAACATCTGGAACAATAAAGACACTACCATTCTCATCTCTATAAACTTGTAATCCCAGAGGATATTCCTCTTCTATAACTTTTTGGACTTTATCCAAGGCTTGGCCAATCAACTCTTTACGTGCCAGCAAGTCACCAATGCGAACAGAATCACCCCAAAATGCAAGACCATCTAAGCCAACTTTTAGTAATCGCCAGTGATATTTGTCTTGAATGATATCAGTAACAGGTTCTTTCCACCCTGCTACTGCTAGTAGATTTTGTGCTAATGCTGCTTTGAGAAAGGCAACACTGGCGGAAGTCTGGTCAAACAAAGAAACATCACTCAATGGACGGCGAGTTTCGGCAACTGTTTGGCGAAAGTATATTTCTATTTTACAGATAAAATTTTTACGGTTTTTTTGCCAGTCAAACGTTGAATTAGAAAATAAATTATTTAACTGGTTGATATTTTTTTGCAAATAATCATACAATTTGTGACGCTCAGTTTGTTTGAGATCGATAGTGTTTCTCTCAGTACCAAATGCAGTTGATAGATAGACTGTACCTGATTGACTAGGTGCGAAGCGATTCAAGACTCCTTTTTCAATTCCCGATCCGCGTCCATGTGCATCGTGCATCAAACGCACTAATCCTTGTGTAATCTTTTTAGGTTCTTGCTCTCTATGCTTTTTAATAAAATCGAAAAAACTTACGGAACTAGATTGAAACTCAGAAATGCCGAGTTGAGCCCAAATCAGCCCTGACCATGACGGATCTCTTAATAGCCGATCTAGTTCAGTAAAACTTTCTGTTAAATCTGAAGGAATTTCAATATCAATCCCACTCTGGGGATCGTTCAAAAAATCTTCATGCAATTTTCCTAGCATATGTAGCCATGCTGCTACTTCTGCCAAGAGAAGGGCATCACGTTTATCCGCTAAATCTTGTAGGTTATGAGTCATGGCTGATTTCCTCACTTTGATGTAGAGGTTCTGCTATTTGCTGGGTGCGCTCGCCCAAATCACTCAACTTATCAAAACAAACTTCAGTCATAGTTGGTTTTGGCGACGGTTCAGCTTCAGGTATTGATTCTACTCTCGCAGTTTCCGCTAATCTAAGCTGTTCACTATCCCACCACTTTTTAGCCTTGTCGTAAAGCTGTCCAGGTTTTTTCCCAGACTTTCCTTGCAAGTATTGTTCTTTAGACTTGAAACTACCATCAGGATTTAAGAAATCTGGATCGATTCGTCCAGGTACAACCAGATAGCGATGTAGATCGGGTTCTGATGTTTTTACTTCCGGTTCCGGTTGTTTTAACTCTGGCCAATCAGCCCTAATTGCAAAAGCCACTTTTCCCATAACCTCAACAATCCCGAAGCCACTACTGGTCTTTGCTCCAAAACCATAAACTGTGAGCATTGCTTCTACACCTTTTATAACTAATTTTAAATCTTCAACGACTTCTCTCTCGTCAATTTTACAAAAAGGTACATACAAAATAACAAAGTCACCCAAAATAACAAAGTCACCTGTTGCGCTGATTGGAACTGACTCGATAAAAATGGGATTTTTGCCTGTGCCTGTTTTGCGATCGTGGGGATTAATTACCTCTAACCCAATCTTATCAAAAAAAGTTGGATAAAAGTAGAGCCGACCGGATTGACCTTTTTCATCATCACGAGCATCACCAAAAATCCGAATAATTTGCTCATCTTCTTCTTGATATCCCATTTGCCACAATGTTGCCCTTAATGCTCCTTTCCAGCTTGTCGAGGCAACCATTGGGGTTTGGAAAACTTTGTCTTTCCGAACAGGATTATCGAGTAAGTGGAAAGCGCGATCGTCCTTGCTCAGATAGGGTTTACGCAGTTTGAATGGAACGCGCAGCATGAAGCTGAGGGATGGCAAGTGGTTGAGATCAGAGAGTTTAGGTGTGAAGTGAAACGCATCAGGAATAATGCTGGCATTTAAATGCTTTTGCCAAGCATCACGAATGGAATTTTTGAGTTCAGAACCCTGAGCTTCATACCATAAATAAGATAGGTGAGGTTCAATTTTAACTCCCTTTTCAGCAGCTTGTTCTATCTTGCTTTCTGCCTGTTGACGCGCCTTTTTATCCTTGCGTTGTTTCGCTTGATCGAGTTCTACTTTTGCTCGATCGAGTTCATTCAGCGGCTCGCCCAACTGCTCTTTCCGAAAAGCGTAATAGTCATACTGCATCAGCCATCCTCCTGCAATTTCAACAAGCTACGCAGAAACACCTTTGCATCCATGATATTTGGTGTTTTAGTATCTCTCATTAAATTCATCTCACGCCAATCGCACAAGGTATAGTTTGTTGTCAGGTGTTGATAAATAACATTCACGATCTTTTCTCTATCCCAGCCATTTTTGTAAACATCTGTTTGTGTAGGAACCCAACCCCACACGCGCATTAGCTTGTCATCATCGTAGGCACGGGAGATTTTGATTTTGGCAGCCATGCGATCGCCTTCCACCGTGCCCATAATGAAGTGACGTAAATCTTTGTCTCTATCTTTTTTCTTGGGACGTGATTTTCCATCTTCATTCGTTCCATTGTTTGCATTAGGATCTGTTCTAAAAAGTTGCCGGAGGTCATACTTCAAGTTAAAAGTGTCTTTTTCAGTAAATGAATCGATTGAGTGCTTAGGCTGAATCTGTGCCAGGAAGATGTTTTGTAGCGAAGGTAAATCTTGATAGATTTTGTTTCCCGCTATAGCAATGAGCCATTTATAGAGAGTTTGTGTATTAAAGCGAATCGGCTTTGATAAATCATCGTCCATTACCTCAATCACACCAAAACCCATTTGGGAACGCGCACCTAAAGCTGAACGATCGGCTATCAATTGAATTAATCCACCAATAACTCCTGGATTGAAATCTGGCTGTAAGCTCTGGATTTTAAGGATAAGTGTGCCAGTTTTTGGAGTATTTGCAGGCTGCGGTTTAATATCTTTTCGGGTTGGATCTGGAAAATACCAGGTTGGTGTTTTCGATTTGCCTTGATTATTGGTATAGGAGCGATTTGCTTGGATAGGATGCTGAATGACTGTATCAGAGATTTGAACCTCCTGAACCTCCAACCTAAACTGCCGTTTTTGACCTTCTGCACCAAAAATTTTGCAGACATCACAAAGTCCATTTTTGCGCGAACATTTCTGTTCCGTTGGGTCACACGCATTTCCCCCAACTCCTCGCACCAGCACTTCCATCCACCAGCGCAGACTACCCAAGATACCTGTTTCGTGAATGCGATCGACCTTACCAGCCTCAACACCGCCCGTCCAGAGAGGAGTCAATGTCTTGATTTTTAATTTCAATGTCCTAGCGCAAAAATCTTCCATTAAAAAAAATGACCCTTTCTTTGCCGAGGTGCCAACGTCAAAAGAGAGTTGAGTAATTTTGGTATAAGGCTGTCTGTGATTCATTATATCAAATCGGGTGACATCGAAATTATTTATCTATAGGCTGCGGAGCGCAAGAAATCTTTAAATTCCCAACTATGAGATTATTTATACTCGCGCACCGCCCACCCTTGAATAATACCGATGCTACCGGAAACGATATGAATCTAGGTTTAGTTAAAAACTAAACTGCGTCCGCAAATTCCCCACAAAAATTGTCGGGTTGTTATCGAAATTATTGGGATTGCCGATCGCATAAAATGCCGGCACGATGGAAATATGGTCGGTGAGAGGCAAATAATAAGTTGCCTCAATTTCGTACTGAGTGCCGCCATTCCCTCCGCCAGAAACCAGAAACCTCCGACCGCCAGTAAAGTCAAAAGGTACTAAATATGACACCGTAAGCAAAGCTCCTTCTTTGAACAAATTGGGAAATGCAAGTCCTAACTGATAAGATTGATTTTCGATCGTGCCGTCAGGTCGGTTAGTCTTGGGAAATATATTGGTTTCGGCGTAGCCGTAGCGGCCGAAAAGACCAAAGCCGCGAGTGACTGACCAATCGAAATTGAAACTGTAAGTATTCGCAGTCGCGTTCCCGAGGCGGCCGCCGAAACCGTCATCTGCCACACCGTTCAACGGCTTGCTGTTAGGAGATCCAATTAAACCGCCGATTTGCTGGATGTTGGAACGGCTGTACAAAAAGCGCAAATTAACCCGATCGCTCGGACTGAATGTTAATTCTGCTGTAGTCGTATTTGTCCCGCCAAACAATCCTTGAGACGGATTGGAAGCCGAATTAAACACGGAAGTGGGCAAAAATTCCGTACTCTCGCCC
Organism: Microcoleus sp. F4-D5; assembly: GCF_036704885.1. Taxonomy (NCBI): domain Bacteria; kingdom Bacillati; phylum Cyanobacteriota; class Cyanophyceae; order Oscillatoriales; family Microcoleaceae; genus Microcoleus; species Microcoleus sp. F4-D5. Next base: position 37,932 of record NZ_JAUBSX010000044.1, read on the forward strand.
AAATAGCCAAAGCGGAGTTTCAATGGGCGGCCGATATCCCACAAAACCAAAGCACCCGCACCGCGTCTGGTAGCGCTTAACAAAGGACTGTTGTTAGAATTAAAGCTGCTCGCACCGTCTACGAAAAAGTTAAAGTTATTGTTGTCGAAGTAGCGGTAGAAATTAATCCTCGGCCCGATTACTACTTGCAAGCTGTTACTAACCGGAAACCGATAGGAAAGTTCCCTCAAGACAACTTCATTGGGATTTCCTCCCGCAGTTTGATCGAGAAAAGGAGTGCCGAATGTATTGAAAAAACCCACCGAAGTAAACTGGTTGGCTGGGGAATTGCCGTTACCTACAGCTAGCTGTGTAATCAATTCGTCTTTCCCTGTAAACGAAGTAGTGAGGGTCAACCAAACTAACTGGCTGAAAGTGATTTCTGGGTCGTCAACTTTCTGCACGATCGGTCTGTTGGTGACAGGATCTCGTCCGGCTACTCGATCGAGCGCAGCAGCTTTTCCATTTGTCGCTTCAACTCGGACTCGATCGCCCGCAAAAGCTCCAGTCAGGTTAAACCAAGCAAATCCGTTGAGTTTAGTAGTAGTTGAAAATTGGTTGGCTTCCAATTCTGCTGTGCGGGCTTCTAAAGCATCTACTCTACCGCGCAATGTAGCTAATTCTGCCGCAAATTCTTCTTGCAATCTTTGCAAAGCAAGTAAATCTTCTCGGCTGACTAAATTACCAGTAGAACCGCCAAGTTGTTTGGTAATTTGATCCAAGCAAGCGTTTAATCCGGCGGCAAATTCGTAGCGAGTCATTGCCCGATTGCCTCGGAATGTGCCGTCTGGATATCCCGCTATGCAGCCGTATCTTTCTACCAGGGATTGTAGTGCTTGAAAAGCCCAATCTGTTGGCCGCACGTCGGACAGTTGGGAAACAGAGGTGACTTGTGCTGCGTCTTCTTGTATGCTGAGGTCATCAGCGGTGCCAGTCTCGCTGCTGATGTCGGCAACTTTGCTGGCTTCAGCAACGTTTTGAGACTCAGGAGAGTTTGCAATTTCTAACTTCTGTGGGGGCAATTCGCCAATTGCCTCCGTTATTTCTGGGGCTGTTGTTGCACGATCGACTGCTGCATCTGTTTCGGGTAAAGCGCGATCGATCCATGCTATATCTGTTTGAGGTAAAGCACGATCGACTGCTGCATCTGTTTCGGGTAAAGCGCGATCGATCCATGCTATATCTGTTTGAGGTAAAGCGCGATCGACTGCTGTATCTGTTTGAGGTAAAGCGCGATCGACTGCTGAGTTAGTCTCTGCGGTTATCGCCGCTAACTGCGGTATCTCAGTCTTACCTGCTGCTGGCGCTGCGTCTGGGGTAGCAGCAGGGACGGCACTACCCTCTAGCGCAACTTCAGGAGTTAAGGTATCCTGAATTTGAGCTGTTGCTGCGATCGGCTCCAAAGGCACCGCCACACCAGAAATCAAGAAAGACAGCCAAAAAGCTTTAACGGAGGTTGAATTATTCACAAAAACACTCACACCACTTGTTGAAAATTAAATTTGGCCCATCTTAAACGATCAGTTTGGTTATAAATGTGCTTGGTTTAACAAATTCTGATAAATACTTAAAATAATTTTAGGAAGCGATCGATTCCCAATCACTAATGACTGATGACTAATTTCCCAAATGAAGTTTTTATTAGTTACAGATTTAGACAACACGCTAGTCGGAGATGACGAAGCAACTCAAGTTTTAAACCAGCACTTGCAATCAAAGCGAGCGCAAATTTGTTTGGTTTACGCTACCGGGCGTTCTCATGCTTCAACTTGCGAATTAATTGCCCAAAAGCAACTGCTAGCACCGGACTATTTGATCGCAGGTGTAGGCAGCGAAATTTACCAAGATGGAACCCTCGATTTAGATTGGGCGGAATATCTTTCTCAAGATTGGGATAAAATGGCGATCGTCTCTTTAGGTCAGCAGTTTTCTCAGCTTAAATCCCAATCCCCAAAAGAACAAAATCCTTGGAAAATCAGTTATTGTCTGGAACCAGCAGCAGAAAACAGCTCGACTCTCCAGGCATTGCAGCAAAAATTAACTCAATCGGGACTGGCAGCTCAAATCATTTTTAGCAGCAATCGCGATGTAGATATTTTACCGCAGACTAGCAATAAAGGCAATGCCCTTACTTATTTACAAAAGCGCCTGCAAATTCCATCTGAAGCAACATTAGTTTGCGGCGATTCTGGCAATGATATCAATATGTTTGAACAGGATGTCCGGGGAGTAATCGTTGCTAATGCTCTGTCAGAACTATTAGAATGGCATCGCGAATGCGGCACTAAAAATCATTATTTAGCTAGTTCTGCTTGTGCTTGGGGAATCATGGAAGGAATGGCATATTTTTGGAAATTTTGATTGCGGAAAATCAAAGGAATCAAATCTTCACTACGAACGCATTCCCAGCACCTCAAGTCCCGCAAACCCTGAAAATCTGTGCGGAATCTCCACCGCGTCTCGATCGAAACGGAGAGTGCGATACCATCAGCGTGTAGTCGCGAACGCACCGCCAGATGGAACAAAATACTTTACCTGTAGAGGTGATTCTCTCTCACCCCCGCCAATCTTTAGGTAGCATTCGGCTGGATTGGACGCCGCAACCGGGGAACTATCTAGATTTAGAGGGAGAAACCTACGCTGTCTTGGAACGCCACCACCGCTATCAACTCAAATCCGGCCGCTACCGATTGCAAAAAATTGCCCTGTACGTGCAGTCTGCCGCACCGCCGACGGAAAGAACTTTTGTCAGCGGCATCTGGGTTATCGGAGATGCTAGCTGCCGCTTTAATGCTCGATCGGAAATTCTGCGCTGTGCTGTCAATCCCAATGGCCCGTGCGATCGCTGCTGCGATTACCAAAAGTCCTGAACGATCTTTCACAGGAGTGTTCGCTGCGATCTCGCGAAGCCAGACATATAGGCTGTGCTGTGCTCTGACAGCGAACACTCCTAAAAAACGCTTTTTACAAAAGTGAGATGCTGCCATCACCATCTCCCTCAATTACGCCAAACTATCAAAACCAAGTAGCAACTCTCGAACCGAATTTAACTTGTTCAGGAAGGCGGTAATCTATCTTCTGATAGCTGTGCAGCAGGTCGCGAATGCCAGCATGAATCAAATTTTCTATGTGCAGCAACTGTTCTGAAGAACAGCGAACCTGGACTGTTTGGTGTGACACCGACTCGCCGGAGTCGATCGCAGTATATCTATTAGGAACTCGGCTCAGCACGTAAGCAATTAAATCCTGCCGCAAGCCCGAGGGCGAAAAAGCTTGTTGGTAGGGATGCGTCGGATAAGACTCCAAGATAATTTCTACTTCTTCTGTGACTACAGCTAAGGTAATATTGACAAGATTTTTCTGCATTTTCCCCGTCCCTCCACACTCGTTAACTAATATTTTTGTTGCCGCTCTCGATCTCATGTGATTTCTGCTGAATCTTAGCGCGCTAATAGCGCCAATCGTTCTTCGGGAATCACCAGCTCGCTCTCGGAACTTACCTCTTCTATAACCCGCAGCACGTAGCAGGGAATCTTGTCCGATAAAATAGCACTTGCCACCGCACCAGTGTGAATTTCTAATACTGCTTCAGCAGCAGCTTCAAACATCAGTCGCTGTCCCGGAAACATCACTCTTTCAAAGTACCAATTTGGAATGTTTTCAATCCGAACTACCTGAGTTAGGCTGGTAACATTTGCGTAATAGCACAGAATTTTGTTGTTACATTTAGAAGATAGCCGATCTAACATTTGAAAAATCTCCACACTCTTTCAAAAACTTACTCAGACTTGGTTTGGGTTGTTAGCGATAATTGCGAGTTTTGCTCTTGACAAAATGAGCGACTTATTTTTATGTTGTTGTTCGAGAGGGCAAATCACATCCTCAGTTATTGATTTTTTTATTATTGATTTCTCCTGTCCACACTCAAATGAATTGCACATAAACCAGGTTTTTCCAGGTTAAAAAACCCGGTTTGTTTGGTATACAGTGCGTAACTCCTTACTTCTTCAGGTTGGTTGTGCTGTCGCACCACTTAATAGAAAGTACAGTTACTGACCGGAACCTCTCTGACAACAGGTTTGTTGTTTGCCAGCGGCATGCTGCTGAGAGTGCGATCGACTTTCAACTCAAGAGCTTGAAGTAAAGATTATCTAAAAAATATGAGGAAATTCTGAAGAGAATCATTTTTTTGATGAATATACTTTGGCCGAAGCACAAACTGCAACTCTTACGCAGAAACCGGGGTTTTTACTAAAAAATTTGGCTGCATTCGCGAGTGCGGGTTAAAAAACCCGGTTTCTGAGGCAAGCGCGGGTAATTGCTGGATTAGCTAGCACAAACCGGGTTGTTGACCAAAAAATTCGCTGCATCTGAGAGCTCGGGTTAAAAAACCCGATTTGTTGGGGCAAGTCTGCCTAACTTATACAGTATTTATTCTGCGTGTAAATATGTTAGTAGCCGATCGACTTTGCGAGAAACAAAAAACCCCGAGTCCATGAGGCGACTTCTAGAAGTTCTAAGAAATCAGCGTTTAAAGCAATACCGCTTCAGTAAAATAGAGCTACATATATATTGTAACCGAGCATCTACAGGCAAACGGTAATGTCTTGTCATTAGAAAGATATGGGACTTTTAATAATTGGTATAAGAGACATAATTGTAGCAAAACTTTTTTGAGGTGGTATCGCAAATCATCCGATCGCATTTTACCCCAGTTTAAAGCAACGGTTCCCAACCCAGAATTTCCGCCACTTGCTGTGCCAAAGTCAAAGGATCGAAAGGCTTTGCAATCACCCCTGCTACCCCCAAATCAGCAAATTCGCTCAAATCCATCGCCTGCACCTTAGCCGTCAGAAGAATCACCGGAATCCCCCGAGTAGCCTCATTGTTTTGCAGCAAACCAAACAGAGTAAGTCCGTCCATATCCGGCATCATCACATCTAACAGAATAGCGTCAGGGAGTTGAGTTTCAGCTAAAAGCAATCCTTGGCTGCCGTCGGGCGCGCTTAATACCGTCCAGCCGCCTAAGTGTTCCAGACAGGCCTGAATCACGCTGCAGAGGTTTTTTTCATCATCGATTACCAAAATGCGTTTTGCTGACATAATTAAAACTCAAATTTTAAATTAATAATGGTAAACTGAAAAAGCAGTTATGCACCCTGGCTCATCAACCCGCTTTATTCACAGATATAGCAGCAGGAAGAAGCAATAAAATTAAGAGTTTCAGCAATTAAAAACGTCCTAATCGTCTGGAACGGTTGCTATATTTTGCCGCTCACCTACTTAAACCGAGAACAGAAAAATCGAAATATATTCCTCCCAAACTCAATACTCCCGGCTTGCGTTGTGAGGAAAGTTAACCTTCGCACTCTCTTAATGAAAGCAATCTCAAAACTCCCAAGTTTTGCCCCCTTAGCCTTCCAACGGTCCAGGCACTGTGAAATAGAAACTGCTGCCTTCTGAGACAACACTTTCGGCCCAAATTCTGCCGCCGTGCTGCTGCACGATGGTGCGACAGATAGCCAAACCCAAACCCGTACCTCCTTTTTGGCGGGAGTCAGAAGCATCGACCTGTTGAAACCGTCCAAAGATAGTTTCTAGTTTATCAGCAGGAATCCCCCGGCCTCGATCTTTGACTTCAAATAAAATCCGTGAAGCGTAGCTATCCCGTAGAGAATCGCCCAAATCTTCCACCCTGACAGTTACTGTACTCCCCGGAGCCGAGAATTTAATCGCATTGCTCAACAAATTTACCAGCAGTTGAACTATCCTGTCGGGGTCAGCCCAAATTTTTGCCGTTTCGGGCAAAATTGACAAATCAATGTTATTTTCCGCAGCCAAAGCAAGTACAGCTTCAGCAGACTTCCGCATCAAAACCTGGGCATCGCACCACTGCTTGACGAGGGTAACTTGGCTCGAATCGAGCCGCTCTAAGTCTAGAATATCGTTGACCAAACGCACTAACCGTTCAGTATTGCTCGAAGCGATTTCTAACATCTGTTTGGCAGTTTCCGGTCGATTTTTCAGTACCCCAGTCGCCAGCAAACCTAAAGAACCGCGAATGGAGGCAAGCGGAGTTCTCAGTTCGTGGCTGACAATCGAAATAAACTCATTTTTCATTTTTTCAATTGCCCGACTTTCTGTGATATCTGTGACTGTGCCGACGTGACCGATTAGTTGAGATCTGTCGGAAAAAATCGGAGCAGTTTTAAGCCGACAAAACCGGATTGTTCCGTCTTGCTGGATGTGGCGGAATTCGCAGGAAAATTCCCCATCTAGCGATTGCGATTGGGACCACTTAGACAGAATTAGTTGGATGTCTTCCGGGTGAACAAACTGCATCCAGCCGTCTCCTAAAGCTGCTGCCGGTGCGAAGCCGCCAATTGCTTGACAGCGGGGATTTGTATAGGTACATTTCCCCTCAGCATCGATTTTGAAAATGCCGACGGGGGAACTCTCGCTCAGAGAGCGAAATAAAGCTTCGCTTTCCCGCAGTTCTGCTTGAGAGCTTTCTAGTTCTCTGGTTCGCTGCAAAACTCGCATTTCTAACCGTTCGTTGAGCTGTTGGAGGGCGGCTTCAGCAAGTTTGCGATCGCTAATATCGCGGTGCACTGATACCCAGTGGGTAAACTCACCATTTTTGTCCGCTATGGGCACAATGCTCATTTCTACCCAAAATTCCGTCCCGTCTTTGCGGTAATTGATCGTGTCAACTCGCAGCGGCTGCCAGGTTTCCAAAGCTGTCCGAATTCGATTGAGACTGGCGCGGTCTGTTTTTTCTCCTTGCAAGATTCGCGGCGTTTTGCCCACAACTTCTTCTAGCGTATAGCCGGTCATCCGCGTGAAAGCTGGGTTGACATAAAGAATTCGCGGGCCAGGTTCGTTAATCGGTTCAGCTTCGGTAATTAACACGGCGTCGTTAGTGGTGGTGACTGCTGATTCCAACAGGCGCAACTGTAATTCTCTAGCTTTGCGATCGGTAATTTCTCTAACTGTCCCCACCATCCGCACTGCATCGCCTGCTTCGTTGTAAAAAAACTTGCCTTTCCCCTCAATCCAGTGAATGCTGCCGTCGGGCCAAACCACGCGGTATTCGTGACAGTAATCCGATCGCTGGGCCAGGGCCTGATTTACAGCATTCTGAAGACTGTTTAAATCTTCTGGGTGAACGCAAGCTACAAACATTTGATAAGTTCCGTCAAAAGTTGCCTGGGCAAACCCAAATAACTCTTCGTGTTCCCTCGACCAAACAATGTGATTTTTCTGCAAGTCCCAGTCCCAAAATCCGATTTTGGTAGCGGACAAAGCTAAGCTAAGCTGCTGATTTTTTTTCCGCAACTCCATGCTAGTAATAGCAACTCGGAGTTCTCGGGCTATTTCGATTTCGCACCGCTGCCAAGGCAAAGATTTTAACCTCACAGTTTCTTGCCACAAGTCAAAGGAATTGCGAGGAGACAGCGGCCGGCTGCCATCCGGTTGCACTTCAATTTCCCCGTCTGGTTTGCCGGCCCAGTTGACAGTTTGAATTGTTTCTGGACGGAACCACAAAATATAATAATTTTGCATTTCGGACATGGCAAGTACCAGCAAACCGCTAGCAACTTCTTTAAACTTCTCGGAGGGCGGATACAGTTTTGATAGAGAATCTGTATGAAAAATATCATTATTTATTTGAGTTTTTATCCAAGCAATTAACTTTTGGATTTCTAGCAATTCCGGGGTTTTGCCGATGGTTGTTAAATTTTCATTGGCACACACAACTCCACCGGTAGCGCCCACTAAGCTCAGCAATTCATCTCCGGATTTAAGTAAACCTTCTACAAAGCAGTGTGATTGAGAAATTTGGGTGATAAAGTTACGGCAATTTTCTTTTAAATAAATTGCATATTCCCAATTTTCGCTGTCTTGTTTGTAGCTAAGTTCTAGATTCACAAACTTTGCTAGCAGTTCGCAAGCCTTTCTTGTTTCGTAGTTGACATACTTTCGTGTTGGGTGGTGACAGGCAATCAATCCCCAGAGTTTTCGATCTTTGATTAATGTCAATGTCATGCTGGCGCCAACGTTCATATTTTTGAGATATTGAATATGGCAAGGGGAAACTGCTCTCAACAAGGAGAAGCCCAGATTCAGGGGGCGACCGGTCAGCGGATTGCAGTGAGGAATTAGTTCTATCGGCTGACAGTTAATATCGGGAATAAACCGAATTAAATTCATGGTGAACAGGTTTCTTGTCTGGGGAGGAATATCGGTAGCCGGATAGTGCAGTCCCAATAAAGGAGCCAAACTTTCTACTTTGTCTTCGGCGACTACTTCCCCCGCCCCGGTGGCATCAAATTGATAGACGATCGCTCGATCGAAACCGATCATCCTCCGCACTTCTTCCACTGCTGTCTGACACAGCACTTGCAGGTTGGCTGTTTTGTGGATTTTGTCGATCGGCTCTTCGACTAAACGGTAGAAATTAAAACTATCGCTAGCTGTTGGGGAAACAACCGACTCTAATTCAACAATTAATGCTGAACTAGATTGATGCAGCGTTCCATGAAAAAAAGACTGGCGGTTTTGACTTTTGAAGGATAATCTGATACCGTTAGAGTGATGATTCTTTTCAAATAAAGCTTTTTCTATAGCCTCAATTGCCTCAGCCTCGACAAATTCATGTAAAAATTTGCCCACAAGTTCTTCTGGGTAAATGCCGAGTTCCTCAAAAGTATTGTTGCTAACTTGCAAAATTTTCCACACAGGAAATTCCAGAACCAAAAGCATGCCGTGAGGTTGAATCGAAGCCGGAGCGTAAATTAGTTCGCAGTTGCTGTCATTGAGATGGTCTGTGTCTGAGGGCAATACCATTGCTTTCATCTGATTAATACTTCTCTAAATTAGCCTGTGTCCTCGATTGGCGGGCAAGCATCAATCAACAGCACCGCGTCGGAATCACACAATCAAACAATCCCAAGTCTTGGCTAAGGCTTCCCGATCTGTTTCGGACACGCACTGCATATTTCCTCCGAGTTATACCAGTTTAAAACAAGAATACAGCTATAAGTCAGCGATCGAAACCCAGATCCGATCAGTCATTCCCAATGCTTCAATTTTTTAATTATTTAATTTGTTAAATCTAAAATGGATTAACGCTGTGCCTGAGCCAGTCTGTTCCTCAGTTGAGTTCGCTCCAAACGATTCAGGAGGCGAGCAATTAATTCCGGTTTGACGATCGGCTTGTTCACGTAGTCGTCAGCACCTGCGACAAACATTTGGCGCACTATTTCCGATTCGGAATGAGCTGTCAAAAATAGCACGGGGAGCTGGCTCCAGCGCAAATCGTTGCGAACTGCCAAACACAGCTCGATACCGCTGTAACCGGGCATCTCTACATCTAAAATTAGCAAATCCGGACAAGTCGTTTCGAGTACCTCCCAGAACTTTTCGGGATCGTCCAATGTTGTTACTTGAAATCCCCAAGGTTTTAGAATCACTTGCAGTGCAGCCAATAGATGCACGTCATCGTCTACCACCATAACTTTAGCTTCAGCAGGACCAGTCTGGTCGATTAGCTGGGCGACTGCTTTGAGTATATCTGCTGGGGGCATAGATTTGTGTAAAAAGCCCGAAGCTCCCAAACGAGCAACCTCTATTCGATCGCTCAATTGATTTTGCTCGCTAAAAACCATCACCGGAATTTCGGGCTTTTCAATGCGGAGTTCGGCTAAGAGAGAAAGTCCGTTTTCCTGAGATCTGGAAAATGTCAAATCCAGCAAAATCGCGTCGGGAGGCTGTTGAGAAATCGCATTTCTTGCCGCTTGCGGAGAGTTGGCGACTTCTATCTGAAAGTCGGAACCGGATGCTACTGTTTTGAGTCGATCGCTTCCAAAAGTATCATCGTCAACAATCAGCATTCGGCGCTTTTGGGAAACCGCAGGAACCAAATCGCCTTCTGGTTCGGGCGACGGGCGATCGAATATTTGTTTGAGCTTATGCAGAAATCGCTCAATCTGCCGATCCGTCCCCGGTTTCCAGATGTTTTCCGCCTTGAACAAATGTTCTATCTGGCGCGCAACTTCCGAACCTTTCGGCAGCCCTAACGTTCCCAAAGAACCGACTAATTTGTGAGCTTGAGTTTGGGCTTCCTCGCGCAGTTCGCCCTCCAAGCTTCCGTTTTTCAGTTGAGCGATCGCGCGCTCGAATACCGCCACTTTTTCTATAAAATTAGCTTTTAAATTACCCTGCATTTGGGCAACCACACTCATGACTTTGAGGCGGCGTTCGTCATTGTTTAATTCCCGGCTAGACCCGCTGGATTCAGGAGATAAAGTCTCTGGAGTTTTAGCAGTTTTTGCCGTTTCCTGCACAACTTTTTGGTTTTCAATATCCTCCGGCAGACTTTTGAGCCGATAGCCCAATCCATACACGGTTTCCACTAAATCTACAGTCATCCCGGCTGCTTTCAGCTTCTGCCGCAGCCCCTTGATGTGAGCGGTAACGGCTTCTTCTTGAGGAAATTCGCCGGCCGACCAAATGCGATCGAGGATGGCGCTGCGACTGAAAATGCGCCGGGGATTTCTCAGGAAAAGTTCTAGCAAATTGTACTCTTTGGGAGTCAAGTGCAGCACTTTTTCCCCATAAGTTACTTCCGTAGTGTCCGGGTTGACTTGCAGTTTTTCCCAGCTCAAATTTGTACTCGACAAAGTTGCCTTACCCCGGCGCAGCAAAGCCCGAATTCGAGCGATTAATTCTTCGAGATTAAAGGGTTTGACCACATAATCGTCTGCACCCGCTTCTAAACCTTGGACTCGATCGTTGCTGCTATCTAGCGCTGTTAGCAGTAAAATCGGCATTTGGCAGCCCGACGCCCGCAATTTCCGACACAAACTAATGCCGTCGAGTTTAGGAATCAGCACATCCAAAACAATCAGGTCGTAATCGTATGCCTGCACCAACTGCAAGGCTGTTTCACCGTCTGCTGCAACATTAACATTGTAATTGTGAGAGTTCAGCGCTTGGGTAAGCAACCTGACTGTCATTGTGTCATCTTCTACCAGCAGAATTTTCATAAGCGTAACCTGTTGTTTAATCTATGTTAGTGACTGACTTCTTATCGAATTATTGGGATAGTTAAATAACCTTTTTCCTAGTTTATTTGAAATTTTCCTACCCTCAGTCTAACAAATAGTATTTTTGAATATAGTGTGATGGTAAATTATTATTAGATTTTTTTACCTGTCCCAATGTTTCATCAAATTCTCCAGGGTACTTTATGGTTTTTTTGACTTCAGCGCCTGCTGAATTTTTTGAATCAAATATTGCGATGAATCTTGTTGCTGAACTATGTGTTCCAACTCAGAAACCGCGACTTCAGCGTTTTTTATATCTTTAACTAAAGAATCAGCGGTAACACTTTTTCTGACTCCCAAAGGTTGTTTGATACCGGTCTGTGAATTGAAATCTTTTTCCGCTATTAATTCCTCTAACTCTAACAGCGCCATTTCCGCGCGATCGATCTTAATGGTCACGGATTTAGCCACATTCGCACCCGCTCTTGCTGCCTCCGTGAGTTCGTGAACGCGAAGTTTAAACCGGCTGGCAATTTGCTCCATTTGAGTTCCCAATTCAAAAGTTTTACTTGCCAGTCTGCCAATTTCCAGACTCACTTGGCTCAGACCGCTGGGCTGACTTCCCATTTGATTGGTAACTACAGCCACCTGTACTGCTAAATGCCTGACTTGTTCGATCGCCTCCCGGATGGTTCGAGAAGTGCGGTTAACCGTTTCTAAATCATTAGCTATTGCTTTGCCAACGCCCAAAATTTTATCTGTATTGTTGCAAATAGAATTAGCACCTTGAAAAGTAGCTTGAAATGCTTGGCGACCTTCCGAAGAAATCAATTTCGCAATCTTCATAAATCGCTGATTCATGTGAGCAATTTCTTCAGCTTGTTTGATCATTGCTACTTGGTTACTGGGATTAATATGCGATTTTTCTGTTTGACGTTGTTGGGCTTTTAAAAGTTCATTGCATTCCTGAAATTTTGCCTGTTCTTGTTGAATTATCGCCTGATATTTATGTCTTTCTACTCGGTATCTTTGAATAATTTTGTTAGCTTGCGCTAAAATTTTTGACTGAGCAATTACCAGAGTATGAACGTCCAAAAGGCGGTAAGTCCGGTTTTCCATTACCACAATAATCGGTTCATAGATCAAGTCTTTGTGCCTGTTGAGAGACGCTTGCACGGCATCGTCAACTTTCCAGTTTTCCGAAAGCAGCAAAGGCGGAATTCTAATAAAATCTAACAATGCTCGAATAGGCTGCGTCCCGTAAAGTTCTACGCGATCGGGAAGACTCATGTGCTCTCGAAATTTGACGCGAGAAATCATGCCCAATACCTGTGATTCATGAGTAATAATGACTCCCGGCAGGTCGGGTTCTTGCTCGAATCTTTCAGCCACTACCTGTCCTGGAGTTGCAGCACTCACTTGGAAGTGGTGACACGGCAGATGTCCGATCGTGAAATCGGGGGTGAGTTGAGTTGGATTGCTCATTTACCCGGATAGTGTTAAGTAGAAGTTAACAAATTATATATTAATATTATACTGGAATAAGATTGTTTAAAGTAATGACAACTATAGGGAGAAATAAGCTTTCTGGCTCCTGGGCCTGACGAGACCCTGGCTTCTGACTACTTCGATCTCCAGTCTGCTCAACTCTGTTGGAGCGGCCGCCCCTCCCGCGCCCCGGGTTCCGTCCCCAAAACAGGGGCATTCAAATTTTGTTCTTTAAAACAACCGGGAAAATATCTAGATTGAAACTCAAAACCTTAAGTCGGACTTTGCCGCTAGCAACGTTTGAGGCTGCTTACCAGTTGTTACAGCAAATGGCTGAAATGCCCGGGGCGATTTGGCTGGCAGACGATGCGCTCGCTGATTCTCAAGATCTGGAAAACTCGTCGGAAAGATTTGCAGCAGTGGTATCCGATGGGTTTAGCGCGCTGCTGCGGGGCAATCTATTAGATGAGTTCGCAATAAACGGACACAAGCACAGCGAAAAAAATCTCAATTCGCAATTGAATGTGCAGTTGACTTTCGATCCTGGGGCGATCGCCAATTTCCTCTCTCCCCTCGCAGACAAACTCGCAGAAATAACACCCGCACCCTCGCGGCAAGTAGACCTTCGCGCCCTGAAACAAGCAATTAAAAACATACAGCCAAACTCTGCCGTTCTTCAAAGCGAATTCACCCTAAATTTGTTGGAGATTCTCGCAGACAATGCCAGCCAAAACAGTCGCCCGCCCCTACACACCCAAACAGAAATACAGGGAAAATCCGCGCCCAAACTGATAGATTCCGAAACGCTGAAGCGCCAGATTTCGGAAGCAGTCAATCACTTACAAATTACGAGTCCCTGCATTTCATTGTGTCAGCCGGTGGAAGATGCTTTGCAGCAGCAGCTCGAACAAGAGCGACTTTTGAATCAGGTGACAACTCAAATCCGCCAGAGCTTGGAATTGCCTGTAATTTTGTCAAAAGCAGTCGAGCGAGTGCGAGAGTTTTTGGAAGTAGATCGTCTGTTAATTTATCAATTTGAAAAAGTCCCAGCGCCGCACAATAACGAGTTAGGTAAAGAAATACCTGCGGCGGTTTCTGGGTCTGGCGAAACCACCCCAAAAAATTCCGGGTCTTACTTCTATTTAGGTCGCGTCACCTACGAAGCTTTAGCCAGCGAAGCTATCTCGTCTGTACTGAATTTTAGTGAAGGCGCGCAGTGTTTTACCAATGGAGTCATTGACAGAGAGAAATATCGCAAAGGTTTGGCTTTGTGCGTCGCGGATGTGGAAAAAACTTACTCTTCGCAGCCTTGTTTTTTAGAGTTGATGCGGCGGGCGAAGGTGCGGGCGAAGTTGCTAGTGCCGATCGTAGTTCAAGACGAATTGTGGGGGCTGCTAATTGCCCACCAGTGTACTTTTCGGGAGTGGGAAGAAAGCAAAAAAACATTTTTGCGACACATAGCAGAACATTTGGCGATCGCCATTTACCAAGCCGAACTTTATGCAGAAGTCCAGCAGCAAAAGCGCACCTCAGAACAGCGCGTAATAGAGCGCACGCAAGAACTGCGCGATGCACTGGTCGCTGCCCAGTCTGCCAGCCTCGCCAAGAGCGAATTTTTGGCAGCTATGAGTCACGAATTGCGGACTCCCCTCACTTGCGTCATCGGGATTTCCGACACCCTGCTGCGGTGGTCTTACGGCAAAGTTGGCAGCAAACAAGTGCCGGTGCAAAAGCAGCGGCAGTACCTGCAAACTATCCGAGACAGCGGCGACCACTTATTAGAATTAATTAACGATATTTTAGATTTATCGCAAGTAGAAGCGGGAAAAGCAGTATTAAAAATTAGTGAATTTTCTATTTCTAAATTAGCTTCTCAGAGCCTGCACGCCCTAAAAGAAAAAGCTGTGGCTAAAGGCGTGAAACTGGTGCAAGAACAGCGGATCAAACAAGAGTGCGATCGCTTCACCGCTGACCCGCGCCGTTTGAGACAAATTCTATTCAATCTTTTAGGAAATGCGATAAAATTTACTCCCGAAGGCGGGCAAGTCATCCTGCGAGTTTGGGTTACAGAAGATAAAAATCGAACGCCTGCTGTTCGGCATCCCGGTATTGCACCTGCTGGCAGCACCGCTGTTTTTCAAATCAAAGATACCGGCATTGGAATTCCCGAAAATCAGCGATCGCTTTTGTTTCAAAAATTCCAGCAGTTGGATTCCCCCTACCGCCGCGAATACGGCGGTACCGGTCTGGGATTGGCTTTAACTAAACAGTTAGTAGAGCTTCACGGCGGTGCGATCGAAGTCAGCTCTACAGTTGATGTCGGCTCTACTTTTACCGTTTTTATACCCATCCAAACTCTCAGCAAAGATGAATCCACAAAATTCACATATGAAAAATCGAATTCATCTTTACCGCTGCATTCTTCCTCCTTGCAGGGCAGCCTCGTGCTCGTCGAAGAAGATGAAGAAACTGCCATGCTGATTTGCGAGATCCTGACAGTCGCAGGACTGCAAGTGGTGTGGATGATTGAAGGTTCGGCGGCGGTGGAACAAATTGAACTTTTGCAGCCGAATGCTGTGATTGTCGATATGCGTTTGCCCGGTATGAATGGCTGCGAAATAATTCACCAACTGCGCCAAAGACCCGCTACTGAAAATATTAAAATTCTGGCTCTAAGCGCTAAGGAGATTCCCGCAGATGAGATATCTTCCGTGACAGCGGGAGCTAACGATTGTTTGGCTAAACCGATTCACCCTGAACACTTGCTCGACAAAATTATTTCTTTAATGGCGGGGATTGGTAATGGGTAATTGGGAATTGGGTCTAAAAGCATCGGACATTTAATATATAATTGAGTTTTTGAGGCAATTATGGGAAAACCTGATTTTGAGGCATTAGAGGTTTATAAGTTGACGGAAAGTTGGGCGAATGAGATTTGGAAGATTGTAAAAAAATGGGATTACTTCACAAAAGATAGGATCGGCAAACAGATCGTTATGTCTGCTGATAGTGTCTGTGATAATATGGCTGAAGCAAGAGTTCGTTATATTGACCGAGATAGTCGGCGTTGTGTAAAAATTGCCAGAGGCTCTTTGTACGAAACAGTAAACTGGTTAACATGAGCCTATGCTAGACAACTTATCACAAGCGAAGAAGTAAGCAAATTTAAACCAATTGTCGATAAATTACTACCAAAACTTAACGCTTATTTGAGTTGAATAGCCGACAGGGAATAAATTACAAAAAAAGGCCCATTCCCATGCCCCATCCCTCCGCTTCGCTCCGCCCAATTCCCAATTCCCCATTCCCCATTCCCCATGATTAATTGTCAAATTCCTACAGGGTTAATTGTTTCTTGTCAAGCACCTGCTGATTCGCCGCTGCACGATCCGATCGTAATTGTGGCAATGGCTCGAACCGCCATCAATCGAGGTGCCTCGGGCGTGCGGATTGACACTCCGGCTCACATTGCAGCGGTGCGAAAACAGGTATCCGCTCCCATAATTGGGATTTGGAAGCAGCAATTGCCGGGATGCGAGATATACATTACTCCTCGGTTTGAAGACGCGCGGGCGATCGCCGCTTCTGGAGCAGATATTATCGCCGTTGACGCTACTTTGAGAAACCGTCCTGCTGGCGAAGAGTTAAAGACATTAATCGGGCGAATTCACAGCGAATTGGGCAAATTAGTGATGGCGGATGTAGATACAATAGAAGCTGCGATCGCGGCAGCCCAAGCTGGTGCCGATACTGTAGCAACTACTCTTTTTGGCTACACTGCCCAGACGAAAAATTTCTCGCCGCCCGGATTTGATTTGCTTGCGGAAATGGTAGAAAAGCTTAAGGTTCCCGTTATCTGCGAAGGCGGGATCGCTGGGCCGGAAATGGCTAAAAAAGCATTGGATTTGGGAGCGACGGCTGTTGTTGTCGGCACAGATATTACTGGGATTGATATTAAGGTGACAGCCTATAAGTCGGTGATTGGGAAGTAAGAAGGAAGATGGAAGAAGGAAGATGGAAGATGGAAGATGGAAGATGGAAGAAGTAAGATGGGAGAAGTAAGATGGGACAAGGGAGAAGGGAGAAGGAATAGGGAAGATGGGACAAGGGAGAAGGAAGAAGCGAAAAGAAATATTCGGCGACAGAAATCGCTTTTAGGCAAACGAAACGCGCCAGGTAAGGCGTGGAAATATCGGGCGATTTCTATCGCCCTTTTTCTAGGGGAGTTGCTAAATCAGTGCGCCGTTGATAAAGCTGCTAACTACAGCCAAGGCGATCGCGCCCAGTACCGCGCTCCAAAGGCCCATCCGCAAACTAAATCCTTCAACTAGCTTCGCCGCCGAGGCAAAAACAATCACGTTCATTACAAAAGCAAACACGCCGGAAAGCAACCCCAGCGTCAGCAGGTTCGGCACGAAAAAAACTGCTTTTAGAATTGGCAAAATTAAAACATTCAACATTCCCAAAACCGCAGCGGAAATTACTGCTTTCGGTGTGCTGTCAATTTCTACGCCGATCGGGAGTTGAGAAATTAGCAGCAAGCTGCTGCCCGTCACCAGCCAAGCAATCAAAAAATCGATCGGTTCCACAGCGCCCCTACCTCCTTAACAGTTGAATTGTCAATAAAACCTGATATTTAAGCTCTACCTTAATCAAAAAAAACCGCTGATTCCTCTACCAATCGACAGAATTTATGTCTGTCACTAAAGAGTTAGAAGTTATCATAGGTGTATCCTCCGCCAAATAATCCGGATCGCAACCAGATCAACCTGTTAGTTGAATAAAAATAGCAGATTAATTAATATGGCTGGCGATTTTTCTTTTAACTCTCAAGTCCGATTAGACAAAAATGGCTTGGACAATGCTTCACGGCAACGCAGCCGATCGCTCCAAGTTATGATTTTTATGCTGCTAGTCACTACCTTGGTGACGCTGCCGATATTTCGTCTAGCCGAACTGCAACTGATACAGGGAGCCTACAACCGACAGCGGGCGGAAAATAACCGCATTCGTCCTGTTTCAGTCCCAGCGAATCGCGGTCAAATTTTAGACCGCAACGGCAAAATTTTTGCGGCCAGCCGCGTATCTCGATCGGTCTATGTGTGGCCAAAAGAGCGATCGGCCAAGGAGTGGCAGGAGATTGCCGCTACACTGGGTCCGATCGTCAAACTTCCCGCTGCCGAAATTATCAAAAAAATCGATGGAGTTGGCTACAGATCGGCCCTACCAGTGCGAATTAGTAAGGATATCGATGTCGGTACTTTCGTCGCTTTGGGAGAACAAAGTAATGCTTTGCGGGGAGTTGAAATTCGCGTAGAATCGAGCCGAGACAATCCCAACCAGCAATTAGCAGCTCACGTTTTGGGATACGTCGGCGAAGCTACTTTAGATCAATTAAAAGCTAATCCTGCATATCCGATGGGGATGATCGTCGGTCAAATGGGAGTGGAAAAATTAGCCAATTCAACTTTAGAGGGCGTTTGGGGAAACCGTTTAATCGAGGTAAATGCTAAGGGCGAAGAAATCCAAGATTTAGGTGTAAAAGACCCTATTCCCGGCAAACCGGTGCAGCTAACTTTAGATTTAGATATGCAGAAAACTGCGGAAAAAGCTTTGGGCGATCGCCTGGGTGCAGTTGTGGCGATCGACGTGAAAACCGGAGCTCTTTTAACAATGGCTAGTTGGCCGACATTCGATCCCAATATTTTCACCCGCAAGGTAACTCAACAAGAATGGGATCGACTGCAAGGGCCAGACAAACCATTTTTAAATCGGGCAGTTCAAGGCTATCCAGTGGGCAGCACTTTTAAGATTGTCACTTCTGTAGCCGGGATGGAGTCGGGCAAGTTTTCTCCTGACTCGACTTTGGTAAGTTCTGCTTCAATTAACATCGGCGGAATTTCCTTTAACGAACACGGCGCCGGTTACGGCCTTATCGGTTTCCGCGATGCTTTAGCCTACAGCAGCAATACGTTTTTCTATCAAGTAGGCATGGCTGCCGGCCCCGAACAAATGGCGAAATGGGCTAAAAAAATGGGCATTGGCGGTACTATTAATTTAGACCTTTTGGGGATAGACGGCGCCAATCACGGTCAAGTTCCGATCCCAGCAGAAAAACAGAAAATGTATGGGGAAGATTGGTACGTTGGCGATACGGTAACAATGTCGATCGGTCAAGGTTTGGTACTTTGTACTCCCCTAGAATTGGCGGTGATGGTGTCAACTATTGCCAACGGTGGTTGGCGAGTGCAGCCGCATTTGTTGGCTTCTCAAACCAATACGCCTGTTACTGAAAAAATCAAAACAGGTATTAAGCCTGCAACTTTAAATGTAGTTCGCCAGGGATTGATTGACGTGGTGAAAAAAGGTACAGGCCGCGCCATGAATGACGGTACTATTCCTTTAAGTGCTGGTAAGACTGGGACGGTGGAAATGCCCGGTCATCCTGACAATTCTATGTATGTGGGTTTTGCTCCCGCTGACAAACCCGAAGTTGCGATCGCAGTTATCGTTGAAGGCGGAGGATATGGTGCTGTATCGGCGGCACCAATTGCTCAAGAGGTATTTAGAACCTATTTTCAAAAGCAGGGTTTTAAACCTACTAATAAGCCTCTCTAGTCATTAGCTAATAGTTGAGTCCTGACTGTTGACTGTTCACATTTTGTGCCATACATCGATCGCACTATCCTGGATATCTGGGAAAAGTGCGATCGATCAAAAGTTTTCCCGTACCAATCGTCTCACTTCCAAGGTTGATAAATTCATCATTTGTGCCACCTGTTCCAGACTCGTTCCAGAATTTAAGAGTTGAGTTACGAGCGATCGCAATGTTGACTCCGCAGCCACCCGTCCCAGGTTTTCTTCCTGGTGAGTCTTCAAAAACTCACCCGTTTGAGGAACTCTAAACCTCAATTCTCCTGAAATTATACCATTTTTCTAAAGTTATGCTAGAGTTACCTGAAAAGTAAAGGAGAATATTAAAATGTCTGGGCGTCCTCAT
>NZ_JAUBSX010000045.1:0-56763 GCF_036704885.1 Microcoleus sp. F4-D5
CACGGCGACCATTATTGATCGTCCGCTCTCTTAATCCTGGTGGTGTAACCTTTTGACACTGATTCAGCAAGCCCTAAGTAGCGTTTCTGGCGGTAGCTTGGGGGCTTCTGCCTTTTCAAGCTTGGTGAAATTTGGTGGAATTAGTGGTAAATCCCTCAGCCAAACGGCTAGCAAACTGTTTAGCAGTGACTTGCTTACGCCCCTCCTGACGATGGGGCTATTCCCTGACCTGATTCAGCGATTTATCTTTTTCCCTATATACGATTGGGATCGGGGAACAGGTCTGGAAGTTGCGTTTGAAAAAGCTTGGGATAAGCTGTCTATTCCAAATCAAGATAATCCCTTGCGGCAGTCTTTTTACCAGCACTGGCAGCCTCAGGGCATCGCCCCTGCACTGGTTCTCAACACAACTGTTGTCGAAACTGGCGATCGCCTGGTGATCAGCCCCTTTCAGATTAATTTGCCCAACAAAGAAAATATTGCCATTGATGAACCCGATCTAGATTTGAAACTGAGTACAGCGGCTGGCCTCAGTGCTCGTTTTCCCTACTTCACCCCTGTAGGGTGGTACCAACGCAGTAAGGACAAAAGTAAATTGCATTTGGCTGATGGCGGTTATTTTGATAATTCTGGTATTCCTACTGCTTTGGACATTGGGCGCAGCTTACAGCGACTTAAGGGTTACGGAACAACCTTTGAAATTGTCTACCTATCCTTAATTGATGGGCAATTTAACGAGCCTCCTACTCAACTCAAAAGTGAAGGACTGAACGAGGTTTTATCGCCAGTTCGTGCTTTGTTTAGTGCGCGCGAGTCCCGCAGCCGCAGTGCTGTTGAGTTGTCTACGTTCACGATCAATGATGGGATTGACGATCCACTCAAATATAAATTCAGAACCTTGTTCCTGAAAAAGTCAGGTGATGGCGTTAAGTTGCCTCTGGGTTGGCTCATCTCTGAGCGCTCAAGGAAATTTATCGATCGGCAGACACCAGATCCCAATGACCCCGCAACAGCCTGTGAAATCGAAAAATTCCGACAAGGCTTTGCAAACGGTCGGGTGCGTATGAATGACAATCATAACCCTTGTGTGATCCGATCGATTGGCAACGATTTGAGTTAGATTAAGCAAATGTCTAGCGATCTACACCTACTGTCTATCTATTTAGCAAAGGCGCGATCGCGGAATCGTTAAGCTAACGGCGCAACCTAACAATTCGGTTGGAGGGGATTGTTGAAAGTCGCTGGTGGTGCTAGGAGTGTTATTTGCAACCGCTCAACCTGAACCTTATACCAGCAGCGAAAAGTTCGTTGAGGTGGTCGGTTTCAGTTCAAGATAATGCCAGCAAGAATAGTTGGCTTTGTTGTTAAGTTTGGAAAAATTAAAAGCGATCGCAAAACACAAATAATAGTTAAGCGAAAAGTCTTTTTATCTGCGATCGCAGCGATCGAACTTTTCACAAGTTCGATCGCCAATTTCATACTCAACAAACAGCCGCTACACCCAACTCTGTAATCGCCATCTCCGGGCCCACCAAAGAAATATATGGTTCTACAAAATATTTCTTAGCAGCATCCCGCGCTTCTAAAGCTGTCACCTGTGCAATTTCTTCTTGAAATTGCTGGTCAAATTTAATTCCCAATCCCAAAATTTCGTACCAGCCTAAAACTTGGGCAATTTGCGAATTAGTTTGTTTTCCTAAAGCATATTGACCGAGCATTTTATTCTTGCAAGCTTGCAATTCTTCCTCGCTTAGTGGGATGTTGGCGAGTCGATCGACTTCTGCGCGCAATCCTTCAAAAGCAGTCGCCGTATTTTCCGGCGCCGTACCCATGTACACGACAAACTGAGCCGTGTCCAAGCGCGTCGCGTAGACTGCGGAAACGTCGTAAGCCAAGCCCCGCTTTTCCCGCAATTCCACAAACAACCGACTCGACAAACCGTTACCCAAATAAGTATTGAGCAACTTAATCGCTGCGTAATCAGGATTTTTGACAGAGGGTGCGAGGTAGCCCAGCATAATCACTGATTGCTGCGTATCTTGCGCCGTAACGACCGATTTAGGGGAGGGGTAGAGAGGGGGGACGGTTAAAGTTGGCAGGGGTGTTAAAGGCGCTTTCCAGTCGCCAAAAGTTCGATCGATCAGGGCGATCGCATCTTCGGTCGAGATTCTGCCGGCTACAGAAATAACTATATTATCGGGACGGAAATATGTTTTGTGGAACTGTGCGAGCTCGTTTCTGGTTAGCTTTGACATAGTAGCTTCCGTGCCCAAGGGAGAGAAAGCATAGGGGTGTTCCTGGTACATCGCGTGCCGCAATTGCTCGAAGGCGATCGCAAATGGCTGTTCTTGCTGCGATCGAATTGCCGATATGGCAATGCGGCGTTCGAGTTCGACTTCAGCTTCCGGGAAAGTGGGCGATCGCGTCAATTGCGCCGCCAACTCCAAAATCTCCTCAAAATCCGCAGAAACCGTTTTCAAACTCACTAAAAAATAGTCTGTAGTAGAGTCGGCACTCAACCTCGCTCCCACCGATTCTACACGCTCGGCAATTTCCAGCGAAGACAGCCGATCGGTTCCCTTAGTCATTACCGCCGACAGCAAGTGACACAATCCTGCTTGTTCCGGCTGCACGTAGCGACTGCCGGCCCGCAGAAATATCCTAGCTGCAATAATATCTGCTGCTGGATTTTCTGCTGCTAAGACAACAATACCGTTGTCTAAAACCGTGCGCTGGATTTCATTTTTCATGGTTAATTTAGTTGGAAGTACGCTCGCGTAGCTGAAGTATTGGTGATTGAAAATGGGTAATTGGTAATTGGTAATTGGTAATTGGTAATTACTCGATCGCCATTTTTCTATTTTCCATGTGCATTTTGTATGATGTCATACCGGGTAGGGCCTGACGCACAACATTTAAATGTAACAACATCTATCCCGTAGAGTGCGCCACAAGCACAAAGAACCCCGGACAAATGCCGAACATCTATCCGGTACAAAAGATATTTATATTCACAAGCTTAACGATTAGATTGGTTTGAGTACCACGGCTGTATAGCGTCGCGGAGAGAGATATTGTTGAGCTAGGCGCTGGAGGTCTAACGGCCCAAATGCTTTAATCCTGGTGGGATAGCTAAGCGCTAATTCGGCACTGGCGATCGTATTGTAATATCCGTAAAGACCCGCTAGCTGTCCCGGCGTTTCGATCGAGAAAGCAAAATCGTTGCACAGCAAACGCTGACAGCGGAGCAATTCTACCTCGGAAACCGGCTCAGACTGCAATTGCCAAAGCCGATCGCAAATCCGAGATTCCACCTCTTCGACATCCTTCGCGTCCAAGACTGCACTGATAGTAAATAAACTCGATTCCCGTTGCAGCGAGAAAGTGCTGTCGATCGCCTCTACCAATTGTAATTCTTCCCGCAGTTCCCTGACTAAACGCGAAGTCCGCCCGTCTGCGAGCAACACCGACAGCAAATCCAAGCCGCAAGCACTTTGCAAGTGTTCAACTCCCGGGCCCGTCCAGGCCATCATCAGCCGCGCTTGTTCCAATCGGGGGAGGCCCAATTCCTGACGCCGAATTTCTATCAGTGGCGGTTCCGCCTCTGCGGTTAATTTGGGACAATCCCACCTGTCAGAAAACTGCTCGAATGCTTTCCCCGTGACATCCCTAGCCTGTTCTTCATCAATTCCCCCGACTACCACCACAGTCATATTTTCCGGCTGATAGTGCGATCGGTGAAAACAGCGCATTTCATGGGGAGTTCGCGACATCAGCAGTTCTTCCGTGCCGAGTACCGATCGCCTGTAGGGATGTCGCTGGTAAACTGTTTCCATCATGGCTTGGAAACCCAGCCAATCTGGATTGTCTTGAGCTTGACGGATTTCTTCGAGCACCACATCTCGCTCGCGATCGAATTCCCGATCCGGAATCGAAGCCCGCAGCAGCAATTCTGCCAGCGGCTGGGCAGTTTCTGCTAAATAATCGGCTGCTGCGTTGACGAAAAAATGCGCGTAGTCGTGACTTGTAGCTGCATTCGCGACACCGCCGCGATTTTCGATTACCTGGTCAAATTCTCCAGGGGCGATCGAATCCGTCCCTTTAAATATCATGTGTTCTAGAAAATGAGCCATTCCCGACCAAGAATCCGGCTCCAGCGTAGCGCCAGCCCTCACCCACACGTCTAGTGCGACCACCGGTGTGGCCGAAATCCGCTGGTGAATGACCGTTAACCCATTATTCAGCTTCCAGACATTGGCTGGGAACTCTAAAGCAGTGAGCAGTTGAGACAAGCTAGTTATTCTTAAACTTTAGTTAACTTCGGCTGCAACTATCGTAGCGCCTTCCAGCTATGCGATCGGGATTAATTGATACAGAAATCATCAGTCAGTCGATTTTAGATTTTAGATTTTAGATTTTAGATTTTAGATTTTAGATTTACTGCACAGATGAATCTGGGGACTTGAACAAGAGTCTAAAATTTTGAGCCGATCGCTACAGGAGTAAGTGGCACGGTATCCGTTTTTGGGCGGAGTCCTCTGCCATTAATCCTTACTCATCAGTTATTTTTTACTTTTTGATTTTTTTCAAGCAGTCTCAAATACTTACCATTTTTTTGCTCAAAAGTCAATAGGTTGTGCGGGATATTAATGAATCAGTCGGGAGAAAGAGGATGTTATCAGAATATATCAATAAATTAAAAGACGTAAGAACACTAAAGACCTTGAGAGGAGAAACGACAGATGGTAGCTACCTTAGAAGATACCAAGCGCCAAGCGATCGCAACTAAATTAGCAGACATGAAAGCGCTGCAAAACCTGTTGATCGCCAACGAGCAATTGTTCATCAATTCCTGCAACGACTCCGAACTAGCTCAGCGCTTCCGAGATATGCTCGAGGACGATCGCAAAAACTTAGGCGTATTAGAAACTACGATCGTACAATACGGCATTCAAGCCGAACCCAAAGAAACAAGCACAAAAATGATTCAAGAAGTTCAGAAACTCATGCAAGGTTCTGAACTCACCATGTTTGAAAAAGTCGCTCAGCACGAACTGCTCAAACACAAACAAACAATGGCCGGCTTGTTAATTCACAAAGCCGCTCAAGTAGTCGGCGCCGACATCGAAGCCGCCATTACACCCCTCAACACAGTTAACTTTGAGAACCGCGCTCACCAAGAACAACTCAAAGGAGTTCTCGAAATTTTAGGCGTGCGCGAACTAACCGGCAAAGACCCCGACCAAGGCGTTTGGGCCCGCGTGCAAGATGCAATGGCAGCCATGACCGGCATCATCGGCGGTGCAGTTACCCGCACCAAAGATGAGATGAATATCACCGAAATCATCACCATGGATCACCGCAAAGCCGATACCCTATTTATGGAAATCGAAAAAACCGACGATCCGAAAAAACTGCAAGAATTCTTCGGTCAGTTGTACAAAGATTTAAGCGTTCACGCCGAAGCCGAAGAACAAGTTGTTTATCCCGCAATTCGCAGCTACTACAGCAACACTCAAGAACTGTACGACGAGCAAGCAGAAATGAAGCAGATGCTTGCCCGAATTAAGTCTCTTAACCCCAGTAATTCGGATTTCAAAGCCCAAATCAAACAGCTCCAAACAGCGGTTCAAGATCACGTTAGACAAGAAGAAAACGATATGTTCCCTCAAATTCGCCGCAACCTGAGCGAAGCACAAATGGAACAAATGGCGACTCAATTCAAAGCAGCCAAAAGCACCATCCAGCAAGAAATGGCTAACCTGAGCTAATTCAGCAGCAAGCTAACGGTAGCTCTAGCTGAGCTAAAAAATAGCTAAACTGCAACCTATCAATCCCGCTACCCACGTAGCGGGATTACTGTTTTGTGTAAACTCACCAATGTTCAAAAACAAATATTAAATCTGTTAGCATCGGAATTATCGATCTATCTATTCTCTGTATCTGCGTGAATCAGCGTCAATCCCTTGTCATCTGCGCTTGCTGAAATTCTCTTTTTTTAACCGCAGATACAGGCAGATAAACACAGATTAACGCAGATTATACGCCCGACGCTGCTACCGGATTTGATATAACTAAAAAAATGAATAAACCCGCCCTAGCTAACGTGGTTGTGGGGCGGGTTTATTTAGATTGTGAGTTATAATCAGAGATTGTGGGTGAAAGTCGCCCCCACAAAATTCAGTTATTTATATCTCAACTCGCGCTAAATCTATCCGTTAATCACAGAGCCTCCGTTGGGATGCAAAATTTGACCCGTCATGTAAGACGAATCTTTTGAAGCTAAAAATACGTAACTGGGGGCAACTTCATCGGGTTGACCGGCGCGTCCCAAGGCCGTGTCTGCACCAAATTTCGCCACTTTTTCTTCAGGGAAAGTTGCAGGAATTAGAGGCGTCCAAATCGGCCCGGGGGCGACTCCGTTGACGCGAATTCCTTTTTCTGCCAAACTCTGGGACAAAGAGCGGGTAAAGGCAACAATTGCTCCTTTTGTGGAGGAGTAATCTAACAATTGTTGGTTGCCTTTGTAGGCGGTGACAGAGGTAGTATTGATGATGGCACTTCCTTCTTTGAGATGTTTGAGAGCGGCTTTTGTGAGGTAAAACATTGAGAAAATGTTGGTGCGGAAGGTGCGCTCTAATTGTTCGGCGGTGATGTTTTCGATGCTTGGTTGGGGATGCTGTTCGGCGGCGTTGTTGACGAGGATGTCGAGATGGCCAAATTCTTTAACTGTTTGTTCTACAAGATTTTGGCAGACGCTTTCATCGCCGATGTCGCCGGCGATCGCAATACAGCGGCGGCCTTGTTGTTCGATCGCCTCTTTGGTTTTTTTAGCATCTTCATTTTCGTTAAGATAGCCGATCGCCACATCCGCCCCTTCCTTGGCAAATGCGATCGCCACTGCACGCCCGATACCGCTGTCTCCGCCGGTAATTAAGGCTACTTTCCCGCGCAATTTGTTGCTGCTGCGGTATCCCTCGGCGAAGGATTGAGGTTGCGAGGTCATCTGGGATTCGATGCCCGGTTGCTGTTCTTGATGTTGAGCCGGATTAATCTTCTGTTCGGTTGGCATAAAAAATTCCTCTAAGTTCTACCTCTATAGATAAAGGTTTTCTTGGAGTAGGGAATCGTTCTTTTTGCCGATCGTCCTCTACGACTAAAGACAGTAATTAAAGAGATAAATAAACCCGCCCTCCAAGTTTATGGTTGTGGCGGGCTGGTTTATCTAAATTGCGAGTTTTCCTCAAAGATTGTCGTTAAAACCCGCCCATAAGATCGTGGGGATATATTTGTTGTAGAGGCGGGTTTCACGAAAAATATTGCCGGTAATTCAAGAGATAAATAAACCCGCCCCCCCGATCCCCTGATTGTGGCGGGCGGGTTTATCTAAATTGCGAGTTTTCCTCAAAGATAGTCGATAAAATCCGTTCCTACAAGCATCGGGATATATTTGTGGTAGGGGCGGGTTTCACAAACAATCTTTGTAACTCATCCAAGAGATAAATAAACCCGCCCTCTTAACTAACCTGTGGTTGTGGGAGGCGGGTTTATCTAAAAACAAGCTAGTTGCTAATAGTTGAGTCTCTAGTTTGACACTCAACTTAACTCTAGAACAGCGGACTTGAAGTTGGAGCGCCCAACAGCAAGTTATCGTCGAGCTTCTGAGCTTCTAAAAACGATAAGATCGAAGCCTCCACCGACTCTTGCAACTTCTCGACATTAACAACATTAGCCGCACCAGCATTATCAAGTACGACCTGGTTATCAACAATGCTGCCTAGTTGAGAAGCAGTCAAGAGACCGCCCTCCGTCAGAGGATCGATGCTAGAAGCAGTAACGGTTGGTGTAGCTGTTGGCGTCGGTACCACCACCGTAGGCGTAGTGTTAGGGCCCGGCACGTCAAAGCTAACCGGGTTGGGCCCAGTTCGGATCGGGAAATTGTTGGGAACGCCCGGAGTATCGAAGACTTCCAAAACCGAGTAGGTAGCTGGAGACAAATTATTAAACCGAGCAATACCAGCAGCATCAGTTCTCACCAGGGGTTCTGTTGCAGCATCGTAGCGGCCGTTGCCGTTGAAATCCAAAGTAAAGGGCACATCGGCAAGCGGCGGTTCGTTTCCGTCTTTTATACCGTTGCGGTTGTCATCTCGGAATTTAGGAACCAAGAGGTCATAACGGCGGGAGTTACCGACCAAAGCGCAAGTAAAGGTTTGATTTGCACCGAGAACAACATCTAGTGCTTGGGTAGTTTGGAAGTAACCAGGAGGCGTTACTTCTCGAATGCTGTAGGTGCCGGGGCGCAAATTGTTGAATGCAAAGACACCAAATTGATTGGTAGTGGTAGTGGGTTCATTTGCTTGCAACACACCGTCACGATTAGTATCGATAAAAATGGTGACACCAGGAATAGCTGGTTCGTTTCCATCTCGATAACCGTTCAGGTTGAAGTCCTCAAACTTACACCCGGTGATGTTGCTGTTAGGTGTGTTGGCAAAGGTAACGTTGGCGTCCTGAAGATTGAGGGTAACATCGACGCGATCTGCAGTAGAAGGCGAGAAATTCGGCGGTACAACTTCGCGGACGATATAGTTGCCCGGTGACAAGTTGGTAAAGGCGGCTCTTCCCTGGTCATTTGTCCTGAGTTGCTGTTCTCCAGTGTCGGGAGTGCCATTATTGTTGGTGTCGAGGAAGACAGTGACATCGCTAATAGGCAATTCACCCTGATTTGGTTCGTAGCGACCGTTGGCATTCAAGTCGTTGTATTTGAAGACATTGATGATTGGTAGAGTGTTGCCCACACCGGCATTACTGCCAATACCCTGAGTAGCTCCAACCGGAGAAAAGGTAAGTGATGGTTGGGGGCTGGGGGCTGGTAAAGTTGTAACTGGCGCTGCAAAAATCGGCCGCTCACCAGTGGTCGCGATCGATCTTTCACCTGTTTGTTGAACGCCGTCGCGGTTGGTGTCTACGAATTTAGGGTCGTTTGGTTTCAGCGTGTAGGTTGAGTCTGCTACTAGCAGCGGTTGCTCTCTGCTGATCGTACCCTGGAATCGGGCCTGAGGCCCTGGTGCCGCAACCAGAGTGGGGTTTGGAGTTGTTGCTACTGGAGCATTGAGGTTTCCTGGGGCACCGCCACCTACTTCTGCAGGCAGTACACCCGGAAAAATTTCTAACACTCTGTAATTGCCAGCTCGCAAATCCTTGAAGGTAACTACTCCGTTCGCATCTGTGATGGCTATCGGTTCGGAGCCTGCTCCATCCCAGCGGCCGTTCCCGTTGATATCTAAAATAAACGGTACTCGGGCAATGGGAGGTTCCAAGACTCCATTAACAACATTTCGCGTGCCGCTGCGGTCTATGTCTCGAAATTTGTTAACTTCAATTTGATAGAGCGGAGTATCGCCAACTTGAGCGCAGGCAAAGGTTTGACCGGCTGCTACCGTCACGTCGAGTACGGGAACGTTGCCGGGGGGTGTGCTTTGGGGAAAATCTTGTGTTTCTAATGGTTCTGCGTTCGTAGCATTAACTTCTAGTCCGGTAACAGAATTAATTTGTCGTATGATCCGTTCTTCCCGAATCTTGTAGGTTCCGGGTGCTACGTTGAACGACCATGCACCATTTTTGTCTGTTAAGGTGTTGGCTTCCCCTGCATCGCGTTGACCGTTGCCATTGGCATCAATATAGATCCTGACATTTTTAATGCCCGGTTCATTTCCATCTCGGAAGCCATCTGCATCTATGTCTAGGTATTTGCATCCTACAATCCGGCTGCCTGTAACTGCGGTGTTGCCAAAGAAAACGTTAGCATTTCTGTTGCCGACAGTGACTGCGAGGGGGTTGGGAGTAGTAGCCCGGAAACCTGCAGGTATTGCGGTTTCCGTGAGTACGTAGTTGCCAGGAATAAGATTTATGAATGAGAACGCGCCGTTAGCGTCCGTCGTGGTTAAGACTTCGCCAGTACCAGCATCCAATACACCGTTGGTGCTTGTTGCTGATTCGAGGAGGATCGGGATATTTGCCAGACCTGGTTCATTGGGCTGTCTGATGCCATCGCCGTTCAAGTCATTGAACTTGATGCCTAAAATTGCCGGGCCAGCATTCCCAACCACAACTGGCTGTAATTGCTGGGCAATGCGTTCTTCGTTAGTTAAATCTAAATCTGCCATGATTTCTCTCCTTCACACCTAAATCCACGTAAATTACAGACTACTGTATGGGTTGTAACTTGCTGAGTAGTTTTTACTAATAGCTGACAACCGCTACTCGATTTTACATACGTCTGCACTTGAGGTAATGTTCCCCATCTAACACAACAATGCCTCAAGCTTTGTCGCTGGCAAGTATATCAGGTTTTGAAGAACCCTGGCAATTTGAGGGCAACTTCTTCAGGATTTGCACGCCTTCTCTGTCCGTACATACTTGCGGTTTTGAGCTTTAAAAAGCCGAAGACTGACTTCTTCCCCCCGAGTTCAAGTCCGGCGGACTCGTTCTTGTTTGTCCTAATTCGCTGTGCTTGACGATCGCAGCCTCAGCGATTGCCAAGGACAGCGAACAAGCATCGATCGATCTACCGGACTTGATATCACTTGCTTTGCCTGGAAATATGCGGATCGCGGTTGGGGGAATTGCCTGATAGTTTTTCACTCACAGAGATGCTACTGCCTCTGAATATTGCAACCAATATACAAGCCAGTTTCGGAGTTGCCGGAACTTAGGCTTGAGTGTTGGAGGTGGCCAACAATAGGGTATCACGCGATCGCCCTTTAACCTCTTCCTGATTTTGATCTGCTGTTTGGGATTCCGGTCGATCGAGCGAATGTCTCACCCTACATAACCGAGAAATCACTCGCTGCCACAGTGCTGACCCAGCGATCGATCGCCCCTTTAATTAATTCTTTCTTATTGACAAATTCCCCAAGTTGTGCATTAGGCTCCAGACCTAAATTATGTTGCCCAAAGTTAGGAAGATTGCCTAAATTCGGCAAAGATCCATCACTCAAAAATTTACTAATTCGATAACTATCATGACCCTGGCTCGAAAGCAAGCTATCCACCCCCATATTGGCTGCTGGTTCGCCCGCATAGTTGCTGGCATCCGTTAGCGGGTCGCCTTTCAAGGATTCAGCCGAGGTAGCCTCAGCATCTCCCGTCACCAAATCGATGCTGCTAGCCCGAATCTCTGGCGAGACAACAACCACCGCAGGCGGAGTCGTGAGAATGAAACCGGGCGGCGGAACTTCGCGGACAACATAACTACCTACCGGAACGTTGCGGAAACTGTAATTGCCTTGAAGATCGCTGAAGGTACTCGCTTCGCCCGGATCTAAACTGCTGTTGTTGTTGAGGTCGATGTAAATTTGAGTATTGGCGATCGGCGGTTCCCCGGGATCTAGGCGGCCGTTGGCATTAAAATCGTTAAATTTCACACCGCTGATGGTGCCCGTTACCAACACGTTGCCAAAGCTGAGATTAGTGGCATTTGTGCCGTTGCCCACGGTAATGGGAGTCGGATTTGGCGTGGTTTGTCGAAAACCCGGCTGCGGTACTTCCCTCACGAAATAAGTGCCTTGGGGCAAGTTAATAAAAGAGAAATTACCTTGAGGGTTTGTTAAAGTCGAAGGTTCGTTGGGGTCTCGGCCGCCGTTGTTGTTGAGGTCGAGGTAAATCGGCCAGTTGGCAACTCTCGGTTCCGTCGGTTCGTTGATACCGTTAGCGTTGAGGTCGTTGAACTTGAAGCCGCTGATGCTGCCTGTGGGAAAATTGTTGCCGAAATTGACGCCGACTGCGTTGGTATTGCCGGTGATGTCGATCGGACCTGGATTTGGCGTAGTCTGTACCCATCCCGGTTGCTGGACTTCCCTCACCAAATATCGCCCGGGAGAAACATTGGCAAAAGTGTAGTTGCCTTGCGGGTTGGTGATGGTGTTGGGTTCGCCCGGATCGAAGCTGCCGTTGCCGTTGAGGTCGATGTAAATTGGCCAGTTGGGCAGAGGCGGGTCTGTCGCATCTCGGACGCTGTTGGCATTGAGGTCGTTGTATTTGAGACCGCTGATGCTGCCGACAAAAAAGACATTGCCAAAATTGATGTTGTTGACAGTGGCATTGGAAGTAACGCTAACTGGGCCGGGGTCAGGCGTGGTTTGGCGAAAACCCGCTTGCTGAACTTCTCTCACCAAATATGTATCTGCGGGAATATTGACAAAAGCGTAATTGCCTTGAACGTTGGTAAAAGTAAAAGGTTCGCCGCCGTCGAGCCTGTTGTTGCGGTTGATGTCGAGGTAAATTTGCCAGTTAGCTAGCGGTGGTTCTCCTGGATCGGGGCGGCTGTTGCTGTTGATGTCGTTGAATTTTGTGCCTGCGATCGTCCCTGCGTTAAAGTTATTGCCAAAATTGATATTGGCAGCGTTTGTCCCGCTGGTAATCGTAATGGGTGCGGGATTTGGAGTAGTTTGGCGAAAGTTCGGCTGCTGGACTTCCCTAACTTGGTAAGTGCCCGGCGGCAGGTTGACGAAGATGTAGTTGCCTTGCGCGTTTGTGAGGGTGGAAGGTTCGTTAAACTCTGGCTGGCCGTTGTTGTTGAGGTCGAGGTAGATTTGCCAGTTGGGAATTGGCACTTCTCCGGGATCGGGTCGGCCGTTGGCGTTGAGGTCGTTGTATTTGTTGCCGCTGATGCTGCCGACTTGAAAGTTCCCGATGTTGACGTTGCCGATGTCTATTTGGCTGGCGGTTCTGGTGGGGGTGGATTCGGACATGGTGTTGCTGGGGCCCAATGAACGCGGTTCAATGTTTTCTGTAGGGCAATCTAGCAGTTTTTTTGCCAATTGCAGCTATTTCAGAGAGATAAATTTTTTTAGGAAAGGGAAGGGCGGAAAAAGTTGCGAGTTTTGAGTTAATCTGGGAACCTAGATCTGCCTGGGAACCAGTAAATGCCCGATGCCCAATTCGCGATGCCGAAATTCCCAAATTTTTCCAGATTTGATGTACGATCGCTACCAGTTTTGCAGAGGTCGAATTCCTAATGTCCCAAAACTTGACAGCAAGCTGGAATGACGCCCGCGAGGTTCCCAGTTTGCTCTTCGGCTGGAGTTTGTGCGGTTTATTGGCAATAGGCTCGATCGCCTCTACTCCTGTTGCAGCACAGCTACCTACCTCCGAACAGACTAACAGCAACAGCCCGATCGCTCAAACAGGTACTCGCGCCCGCCCCACGATCAAATTGGGCAGCCGCGGATCGGAAGTGATCGAACTCCAAGCTGCTCTTAAATTATTGGGCTTTTACGCTGACACCGTAGACGGGATTTTCTCACAAAGCACCGCTAGAGCTGTGTCTCAGTTCCAGGAAGCAGCAGGCTTGGCTCCCGACGCAATAGTCGGTCAAGATACTTGGAACAGGCTGTTTCCGGAGGCTCCGACCGCCATCGTCGAAAACCCCACAGGCAACGCTCCTGTAACTGCCGACAACTCAGAGATTAACCCCCAAGCGCAGCCAACCAAATTTCCAGTTTTGAGAAGACGAATGCGGGGGGCGGCAGTCAGAGATTTGCAAGAACGGCTGCGGGCCAAGGGATTTTTGCGGGTGAGTGTTGACGGCGTGTTCGGCCCGCAAACTCAAGCTGCTGTCAAGGCCGCTCAGCGACAATATCAACTGCCAGCAGACGGCATTGTCGGCCGCGCAACTTGGGAAGCTCTGCTGCGTTGACAGCAAGCCAAAAGTTCCGGGTATGCACGTTGTGCGGTCGGGCGATCGTACAAATTGTTAATAATTGCTTTTGGAAGTATTTCTGCACGTCAAAAAGTGTCAAGTTTGGTAAACAAAGTGTTGTCATGCACGCAGTTGGTGTTAACTTAAAAACATGAGGGGCAAAACCAAGAAGCACAAAAAACTTGGATAAAAAATTTGGAATTAGAGTATTTGTCCCGATCGGCTCTAGTTCTCAGGCAACACCTGAACCGTGTAGCTTATTAGCAAAGAAAAGTTGACATTGCGATAGGGATTTCCTAGATAGCTTGAGGTTATTCGATTAATCAAAAGTTGCGATCGCAAAGTCAAACACAGAAGTCTGAATAGACTCCGCTGATAGCTAGCTCGTCCGCAGAGTAGTTGCAAAAAAGTCCACCTTAGTTGTAGTTTGCTGAAACTCAGCAGAGCTAAAAACCCATTTGAATCAACTGAATTTACAAACTTTTTAGGGTCTGGCATCCGATATGCTAGGCCCTAAAATTTGGATTTTTTTGTTTAAGCAGTCAGCAGTCTTTGACTGTTATATCAAATCCGGTAGCATCAGAATTAATATTACCCACAGCTTTCGAGACGGCGCTGTGGCTTTGAGATCGCGTCGCTCGTGCAACCGGCAACGATATCATATCAGTTCCGGTTGCATCGGAAGAATTTAACCGCAGAGAACGCAGAGAACGCAGATGGAGATGAGAGAGAGATGAATAATTCCGATGCTAACGGAATTAATATCGGTAGTTTTTGACTGTTAACTGTTAACAGTTAACAGTCAACAGTCAACTAATGACTAATGACTAATGACGATTTCATTTAATTTCTTCAATTCGGGCATTCAAACCGTTAGCGCTGAGCATTTGTAGCAATTCCTCAGCTTTTTCGCGTTCCCGAAAAGCACCGGCTTGCATCACCGGTCGTCCGCTGGAAAAAGAGCGAAAAGCACCGGGAACGAGAGATTTCATTTTTTGTCGATCGCGCGAACTGTCGGTATCCACCACAACTCGATACCGCAAACCCAAAGCAGACGGTCGATCGAATGACAGCGCACTCTCCCGGGAATCGGGCAAAGAATTTCCCCCTAAAGCAGCAGGTACATAGCCGCCGCTTCCGATAGGAATGTTGCGGCCCGGAACCGGCAATCTACCCTCGGAAGAAACCGAACTCGAACTATTAAAATTGGGAGGAATAATTGGTTGCTGTACCGAAATTTCCGAAACCGATCGAGAATTAGGGTCCGGCACGGGAATGGCGATCGCCCCTGGGACTACCGCTGAACCAGCGGTAGTTCTCCCAGAAAGCTCTTGGCGCAACTGATCGCTGGGCGGTGCGGGTCGAGTTGGCAGCGGTCGCCTGGAAACGGGCGCAGGTGGCGAAATTGGCGCTCTTTCAACTCTGGGAGTTAGCCTCCCGGGAGTGTAAGCCGGGAGAGAAGTCTCTGGGCCGCCGATGCTGGGAGGTCGATCGGCCCTTAGCTGCAAAGCACTTCCCCCCATTGGCCCAGGGGTAAAAGTTCCCGCCACATCAACCGATCCCGTAGTCCGGCTGCTCGACAATTGATTGCCGTATGCTGGGATTACTTGACCTTTGGCCGCATTGTTCACATCGTACTGACCGTTGTTGCGAATGACATTGCCCCCCGGTTCTGCTGCTGTTCCCAAATCCGGCAGAGCTCTCGATATCGCCACAATTCCGTCCCGCCGGTTACTCTCGATATAATTGTTACGCAGCACGGGTCTAGCATCAGCTTGCACCACCACGCCATCTTTATTGCGAGTAATTTTGTTGCCGATTAGCAGAGGCGAAGCGTTCTGCGCTACATTCACCCCAAATCCCGTGTTGTCAAACACATTATCTCGAACTTCCGGCTGGGAACTTCCAAAAATCGTGATGCCGTTAGCTCCATTTTTCGAGAAAACATTCCCGCCAATCGTCGGCCTGGAAGTACCGACTACCGAAATGCCGTCGTGAGTGCTGCCAGAAAAAGTATTGTTAACAACCGTTGGAGAACTCGATTCGATCCACAAAGCGTAACCGCGAGAGTTGGTATTCGTCACCGTCACCCCGCTGAGTCCGGCACCGTCTGCGCCTAAAATCGCAATATTTTGACCCGCCGAAGTCGGACTGATAAAGTATCCTCCGCCTTTGATGACAATATTCTGACCGCGAGTGTTGGGATTTCCCTGAACTGTCACGCTGGGCCTGAGCATTAATGGAAATTTTTCGCCGGTTTGCTCGCTGTAAGTACCGGGCGCTAGCAAAATCGCTGTTTTGGGCGGGGCCACGCTTAAGGCGTAGGTAAGGGTTTTAAACGGAGCTCGATCGCTGCCGTTACCCCCCGTGTCGCTGCCTCCGATCGAGCTGACGTACAGTATGTTAAGGTCGCTCTGCGGGGTCTGAGAAAGTAGCTGGACTCCCGGTACTCCGGCAGCGATAACTGACGGTTGATGGTTGCAAAGGGCTGTCATCGCAAAGACCAGCAGAAGGCAAGAACTCAAATAAGATTTTTGCGATCGATTTTCTTTGCACCAGGTCTGTTGTGAGTAAATCAGCATAAAAAAACGCAACTTATCTGCAAGCCGAGTTTCGCCTCCGGTGTTTCGTGTCGGGTTTTCGCGATCGAAGTTTAAATACGCCCGCCTGTTTGGGTGGTTCTCCCTGAATCTTTTGTGTTGTTCTGCTAACCTCACGGCTCTCCTCCCAAGTGTGGTATGCAGCTTAACGATTTCACTCTCATCAAGTTTGATCTATTATGCTTCGTTTTTCTCAAATTCAATAAAACTTAAAAATTTGTCTAAATTAAATCGGTTGAGGTAAAAATTAGGCCGATCGCTTTGCTACGATCTTGAGCGAGAATTTCTTGAGGGTACCCGCCACGCGATCGATCCGTGGAATCAATCCAAAATCGAAAATCCTCAAGCCCCCCAATTTATCTCGCGCAAGTCAATCCAAAATCCAAAATCTAAAATCTAAAATCTAAAATCAAATGACGGCGTGGGAGAATATAGCGGGTTGATTGGTAAGATTAATTATAATTAGGGTGGTTCTGATGACTGACAAACAAAACAGAACTTTACCGGCACAGCCAGCCCTCTGCCGGATTTTAGATGCAAATTTAGATCGATCGCGCGAAGGGTTGAGAATTATTGAAGAATGGTGCAGGTTTGGTCTCAACAGCGCTGATTTAGCTGGCGAGTGCAAGCAACTGCGTCAAGAATTGGCTGCTTGGCACGTCGCAGAACTTCGCAGTGCTAGGGATACGCCGGCAGATCCGGGTACGGAGTTGACTCACCCGCAGGAAGAGCAGCGTTCGAGCATTCAGCAGCTACTGGAGGCGAATTTCTCTCGGGTGGAAGAAGCTCTGCGGGTACTTGAAGAGTATGGCAAAATTTACGATCGGAATATGGGCGAGGCTTTTAAGCAGATGCGCTATCGGGTTTATACTCTCGAAAGCGATTTGCTGGCTTACCGGCGCTACCAGCAGTTACTTCGATCGCAGTTATACCTTGTAACTTCGCCGAGAGACAACTTGATGGGAGTTGTGGAAGCTGCTTTGCAAGGCGGGCTGACTTTGGTGCAGTACCGCGACAAAAGCTCAGACGACGGCGCAAAGCTGGCTAACGCGCGCCAGCTTTGCGAACTTTGTCACCGCTACGATGCTTTGCTGATTGTGAACGATCGCGTGGATTTGGCGATCGCAGCGGATGCCGACGGCGTACACTTAGGACAGCAAGATTTGCCTGTAGCCGAAGCGCGCAAGTTGCTCGGCCCGGGACGGATCATCGGTTGTTCGACTACGAATGGCGAGGAAATGCAGCGAGCCGTTGATGCGGGAGCCGACTATATTGGAGTTGGGCCTGTCTACTCCACTCCTACTAAACCTGATAGACAGGCGGCGGGTTTAGACTATGTGCGGTATGCTGCTACTAAGTCACCGATTCCGTGGTTTGCGATCGGCGGAATTGATATCAACAACCTCGATGAAGTATTGAATGCCGGAGCTCAAAGGGTTGCCGCAGTACGCGCGATTATGGAAGCAGAACAGCCTACTTTAGTCACGCAGTTTTTCATCTCCCAGTTGATTCGGATGCAGAATCTCAAAGCTCAAAAAGCTTTGCACGCAAAAACCTAGTAACCGAGGACACGGCAATGCCGTTTCCCTACTCGGATATAATAGTAGGGAAACGGCACTGCCGTGTTCTGACTGTGGCTAATATTAATACCGATGTCACCGGATTTGATATAACTAATAACTAATAACTAATGATAAATCAAATTGCGCTGCAAGTTAACGGAGAAACTCGCAATTGTGCGATCGACACGCCGTTACCAGAATTACTAAAACAATTGGGATTAAACCCGCGCTTGGTAGCTGTGGAGTACAACGGGGAAATTCTGCACAAACAATTTTGGGAAACTACACAGATGCAAGAAGGCGACATCTTAGAAGTTGTCACAATTGTCGGAGGAGGCTAGCGACAAATTGGTGACAAATTAAGCCTCTAGTCCGCCAGGGAATGAATTCCACGGGGCTAATAGCTAAAGTCCTCTCAAGAGGACTAATGAGTTCTTCAGTCCTCTTGAGAGGACTTTAGCTATGAGGCAGGGGTTTCAACCCCTGTCGGACTGTCGGACTATCGGTTTGACCTTAAGTTCTCCGGAATCGGCCGAACCTCGGAACGAGGAATTAATATCGCAATTAAACTGCGACAGCTTCAGCCACGGGCTCAGCCACAGGTGCTGCTACAACAGGATAAATGCTGACTTTCTTGCGAGTTTTGCCTTTTCTTTCAAAAGTCACCACGCCGTCAACCAAAGCAAACAGAGTATCATCTCTGCCGATGCCAACATTGTTACCGGGGTGAACTTTCGTGCCGCGTTGGCGGATCAAAATGTTGCCAGCTTTGACAACTTGACCGCCGTACTTTTTGACACCCAGACGCTGAGAATTAGAATCGCGTCCGTTACGTGTACTGCCTGTACCTTTCTTGTGGGCCATAATATCCTCAACTGTATTTACTATGTTTTATTCTGAATCAGTTTCGGCGGTTTGGGGAGTTTCAACAACTGCTTGAGTTAAGTCTCTGGCGGCTAAGACTGTACCGTTGACGCTAATCGAGTCAATCATAAAGCGAGTTGTTTCTTGACGGTGCCCTTTTTTCTTCCGAGTTTTCTTTTTCGGCTTCATCTTGTAGACGAGGACTTTGCGGCCCCGGAAATGCCGCAGAACCGTTCCTTCTACAGTGGCATTTTCTACTAAAGGCTGACCGATATGAACCTCGCCTTCGTGCTGGATCAGAAATACTTTGTCTATGGTGACTTTGGATTCAGCTTCAACGTGAAGCAGTTCGATGTCGTAGAAGCGGCCTGGTTCTACCCGAAATTGTTTGCCGCCGGTTTCAATGATTGCGTAAGTCATGGGATGGTTGTTGAGATTGCCGTACAGGTAGCTGATGAGTCATTGGTCATTGGTCGTTGTGGACTTTTGACGGCTGACTGCTCTCCAGCTTTTGGAATGTCTTAACCTGATCCGAGCCGGATTTAGACAGACAATCTATCATTATTGCGGATTGTTGTATTTTTGTCAAGGTAAAAGGCACTTAATCTTTTCTAATTGTTAGTTTGAAAATAGATTTGTGGCGGCGAACTACGGAATGCTTACAGAGTTAAATGTAGATTTTCTCAGCTTCTCTCTTCTGAAATAGGGCAGGTAAAAATGGCAAATCGCATCTGGAAATTCTTAAATACCGATCTCAAAGAACTGTGTTCCGCCGAAGCAGCGGAGGGAATCGGAGAAGCTGGGAAAACAGCCGCAGAAGTGGCAAAAATGTTTAAAGAACAAGGGCTGGACAATAGCAATTTGCTGCTAGAGGTTTTGAACTCTCCCTTAGCTCAAGTTGTGGGAACTGGATTGCCATTTGTCGGGATGGCGGCGAAACTGCTGGCGTTTTTTATCGAAAAAACTCAACAGCAGCCGACTTTAGCTGAGTGCATTTTTCTCGTCAGTCAGGCGGCTTATCTGGAAAGTTTTAAGGAGTTTCTTGAACAAGACGCAAGTTTGTTAAATCGCATCGGGCAAACTCCGGTTTCCGATGGAGTTAAGCAGTTGCTTAAAAAATTGGCGGATTTGGAATTTAACGATAAAGCAGCGAAAGAAACTGTGATTTGCTTCCGCGATTCGCTATTAGCCAAGGAATTTAACCTAGTGCTGTCACAGCGGCTGCAACAAGCGGGACTCAATGCCAATGAAGCTCAAATTTTGACAAAGAGAGTTGCTGCTAACACTCACCGCTATTTAATCGAAGGTTGGGCAGTTTCCGGCGATGCCATGAAACATCTTGGACAGCCTTCTATCAGCGAATGGCGAGAGGAACAGGAGAAATATCACAGCATTGACAACTACCTGCAAGAACAGATTTCCTCTCTACCGCTACAATCCGTATTTGCAGAAAATTTTTCATTCAAGGATATCTACGTACCGCTAAAGGCAAAACCAATTGATAAAAATGGCAAAGTCGATCCAGGTGCCGAAGCATTTGATTTGGAAACTTGGGCAAAAAACTTACTGGCAGATGAAAAGAAACAAAATCGGGTAATGTTTGTCGAAGCTGGACCCGGACGCGGTAAAAGTGTTTTTTGTCGGATTTTTGCTGACTGGGTGCGGCAAAATTTGCATCCAATTTGGACGCCCGTGTTAATTCGACTGCGAGATATTCCCACACTGCAAAAGAGTTTTCGAGAGACGCTAAAAGATGCAGTTACTGCGGGTTTTGCTAGCGATGACGGCTGGTTGACGGATCGAAACACGCGATATTTGTTTTTCTTAGATGGCTTTGACGAGTTGCTGATGGAGGGGAGAAGTAGCGGCGGTTTAGAGCAATTTCTCAAGCAAGTAGGGCAATTTCAGCGGGACTGTCAGCAGAGTTCGGAAATGGGACACCGGGTTTTGATTACTGGGAGAACTTTAGCTTTGCAAGGGATTGAAAGGCAAATGCCGGACAACCTAGAGCGAGTCGAAATTCAGGTAATGGATAACGAACTACAGCAGCAGTGGTTGAGCAAGTGGCAAGCCCAATTTGGGGCTGAAAAAACCTCAGCTTTTCAGCATTTTTTGCAAGATGAACGCTGTCCAAAACAGGTGAAATCTGACTTGGCGCGAGAACCGCTATTGCTTTATCTGTTAGCAGCGATGCACCGGGACGAAAAGTTGAAAGTTGAACATTTTCAAGGAACTAACAGCACTCAAGCAAAAATTTTAATTTACAACCAAGCTGTGAATTGGGTACTCACAGAACAGCGGTCTAAATTGCTCAATCGCAATTTGACAGAATTGGAAACAGAGGATTTGCGGCGCATCCTGACAGAAGCAGGGTTGTGCGTGGTGCAGTCGGGAGGGGAATCTGCTTCTGTAGCGATGATTGAGGAACGATTGAGAGAAGACAACTCGGTTAAAGCATTACTTGAAGAAGCACAAAAACGGATTGACGATAATCCTCTGAGAAATGCTTTGGCGGTTTTTTATCTTCAGCAAGGCAGTAAAGAAGGTTCTGTGGAGTTTGTACACAAGAGTTTTGGTGAATTTCTGTGTGCGGAACGGTTGAAAGAAAGTCTGGAAGAGTGGACGGAACCGGGAAAGAAAGGTAGAGGATTTAAGACTCCAGACTCTCAGATGGACTGGGAGATTTATGATTTGTTGGGTTATGGGTCGCTGACAGAAGAAATTGTGGAATATTTGATGGGGTTGTTAACCACTCCGGCTGATCCAGGGGAGGAAAATCAGTTTCGCCCTGTGGAGTTATTCCAGCGTCTGGAAAATTTTTATCAGCGGTGGTGCGAGGGGGAATTTATTGATATGCTGCCGGAAAGTTTGCCTCAGAAGAAGATGCGGCTGCTGCCAGAACAATTATTGAAAACTCAAAAATTGGGGCAGCGACAAATAGATATTTATGCTGGTTTGAATGTGATGATTTTGCTGTTGGAGTTGCACCGTTACGCTCAGGAGAGAGATGAATTTAAAGACAAAATGGTGTTTTATCCCTCTGGGAAACCTAATGCTGAAGGTAAACTTGACGATGAAATTCGGTTGTTGCGTCTTATCGGTTATAGCTGTTGTGTTGGGTATTTTGGCTTTCTCGACACAGTTGGGAGATTCCTCAGTGGCGCAGACCTCAGCGGCGCAAACCTTGGCGGCGCACAACTCTTTGGCGCAGACCTCAGCGGCGCAAAGCTTAGTGGCGCAAACCTCAACGGCGCAGAACTTAGCGACGCACACCTCTGGGACGCAGACCTCAGTGGCGCATACCTCAGCCGCGCATACCTCAGCCGCGCATACCTCAACAACGCAGACCTCAGCGGCGCAGACCTCAGCGACGCAAGCCTCGACGGCACAAGCCTCGACGGCGCAAAGCTTAGTGGCGCAGACCTCAACAACGCAGACCTCAGCGACGCAGACCTCAGCGACGCAAACCTCAGCGGCGCAAACCTCAGCGGCGCAAACCTCAGCCACGCATACCTCAACGACGCAGACCTCAGCGGCGCAAACCTCAGTGGCGCAGACCTCAGCGGCGCAGACCTCAGCGGCGCAAACCTCAGCGGCGCAGACCTCAGCGGCGCAGACCTCAGCGGCGCAAACCTCAGCGAGCGCACTTTTGGAGATATCGAATGGGATGAAAATACAAAGTGGGAGAATGTTCGAGGTTTGGATACAGCCGTTTATGTTCCAGAAGCGTTAAGGCGACAGCTAGGAATGCAGTAGAAACGTTTTTCCAGGCTTGGCGTATCATTTTTATGAACAGGCTTTCGGGCCTGTTCCACAAAAAGGGAATTTTCTGGTGGGGTGGGCCCGAGAGTCCGCGCACTTGGCTAGAGTTTGAGCATCCCACGATCGCAGATGCGGCAATCTATCCCTATATCGCTCTAGCGAGAGATGGCAAGATTGAACTTGATGCTTATCCCAATGTTTTGAATTGGATCGATCGGGTGAAGCAACTCTCTGGTTATATTCCCATGTTGGGAATCTAGGCATTTTGAAGATCGCCGAGTTAAATAAGTAGACAAGGAGTTAGATTTTATGCCTCGTCAATTTGGTACGATCGCTTTTACTCCTGCAGTCAAAGCCATGCAAGAAAAAATGGGTTCCCGCGAGAACTATGAACGCTTTGTGGCTAAAGGTGCAGATAATAATTCCATCAATCCCGATCTAGAGCAATTTATTTCCAGTATGGAAGGATTTTATCTAGGCACTGTGAGTTCTAGTGGCTATCCCTACATTCAGTTTCGCGGCGGGAAAGCAGGATTTTTAAAGATTCTCGATCCGAGAACTTTGGGATTTGCGGATTTTCGTGGCAATGTGCAATATATCTCTGTGGGAAATCTTGCTGAGAATGATAAAGCATTTTTGTTCCTAATGGATTACCGTCATCGCCGGCGCCTCAAGATTCTCGGTCGCGCCCGCGTTGTGGAAGACGATCCAGTAATACTTGCCCGAGTTCGGGATACAGACTATGATGCAACTGTCGAAAGAGCGATCGTATTTGAAATTGAAGGCTGGGATTGGAACTGTCCCCAGCATATTCCGATTCGCTATTCTGAAACGGAAGTAGAAGCAATGCAGACCAGAATTAGAGAGTTGGAGAAACTTTTAGCAGCTAAAAACCCTAATAACGTAAATACTCCCGATCCACCGGCGCCCATCAATTAACAAGCAAGAACAGCATTGAATAAGTAGCCGATACTGATGCTCTCCCAAAGTGCGATCGACCCTGTGGTTTACCGTGTGGTTTGTAGTCAGGACGAAGAGCCCTCATCAATAAGGAGTAAAGTCCTGACTGCCAACGATCGCCCTTAATTATTTTCAAAAGGGCGATCGAACGGGATTCAAGCCGTCGCAGAACATTTGCGCGATCGCAACAATTCCAAAGCTTGCTGTTTCACCCGACCTTCCATCACCTCTTTTTGCAAATTAATAAAAGCCTCAAAATCTTCTAAACCGTACTTGGTCATCTGCAACTGCTGTCGCAACTGTTCTTCTGCCTCAACCGTTAAGTAACCTGTCGCCAAAGCTTTTCGGACAATTTTACTGATTAAAGTCATACTAGATTCACCCTGAAGAAGTGCACGTTAAAACATTGGAGTTCTGTCACCAGACTAACTCAGCTTTTAGTTTGTTTCATAATTACCCTTAGAAATCCGTTAAATCTACCTTAAGGCATATTTAAACATAGGTTACTTTTGATACACGCATCAAACTGTAGCTATTTTCAAAGTAAAGTGCGATTAAATTGGTATATTTAGTTTCTTTCTAACAACAACCGCCATTCTCTGACAGCAAAAGGAGGAACTAGCAATTCAGTTTCTTTTTGATTTTTCACAGGCAAATTCAACCGCAAAGGTCGATTACTTGCCACTTGTGTAATTATTGATTTGAAATCGTATTCTCCTACATTAATCGGCAAATTCGACTCGCTCCAAATATCATCAGCCTTGCCAATTTCCCGATTGCCCGCCGCAACTTTCAGGGGTACAGGGTGCTGCAATTCAGTGCCGGGAAATCCTACCAATCTGAGGTTCAAAGAGTTAACTACTCCAGACTTTACTCGCTTGTACAAAACCACTTCCCATGCTTTTTCGTCTGTATCGCGGAGGCTTTGTATCGAGCGAAACATTACTGTGTTGGCAGTTTCGGGATATTTGTGAATGGAGGCGAAAGCGGGCGCGCTGACAGCTAAAATTAGAGACAAACACAAGCTAATAACAGTTAAAGTTCTACGCCAAAAATAATGTTTCTTCATCTTGCAAGACTTCCGAAAATTTACACTCTTTTCTCAGAAATAAGAAAAATGACAGGTTTTGTATTGAGATTATTAAGGAATGAACAATAGAAGAGAAAAAGCAGGCAGGTTTTGTATAAAGATTATTCACGGATGACCAAGTTAAGCGCGAAACCTGTCTACATTATACCTAGGCTTGGTTAGTTTCCAGAATTTAAGCGCTAAACCTGCTCTGACAATCTACATAGTCTGCTTTATTTCCAATCGGTTTCGGCTTGGGATAGCACGTAAGCTGAAACATCGATAATTTGTTGTTCCGACAAACGATCTTTGTAAGCGGGCATAATACCTTTGCCGTTGGTTACTAAGTTGGAAATGTTGGCGATGGAATCCATGCCGTATTTTTTTAAAGCTTTTTGTTTCAAGTTTTTGCCGCGCCTGATAATGTTGCTGCCGTTGATGTGACAACCTGCACAGTTGGCGCTGAAGACTTCGGCTGCGGTTGCGGGATTTGTAACTGTATCTGCGATCGCCATTTGGGAATTAGTGGCGATTTCTACAAAGGCTAGGGTCAGTATCAATAGAACAGTGGTAAAGATTTTTTTTAAGTTATTTACGGAAATCATTTATTTACAATCTGCAAAATGCTGCTTGATTTAATGATATCACTAAATACGGATTTTGGGGTTGACTCAGCGATTCATTCTTCCCAATC
Organism: Microcoleus sp. F4-D5; assembly: GCF_036704885.1. Lineage (NCBI taxonomy): Bacteria > Bacillati > Cyanobacteriota > Cyanophyceae > Oscillatoriales > Microcoleaceae > Microcoleus > Microcoleus sp. F4-D5. Next base: position 25,214 of record NZ_JAUBSX010000045.1, read on the forward strand.
GAATGTGCGGGAAACTGCTTTTTTCCAAAAGCGATATTTTTGCTCGCGAAGTGCGATCGGCATTTTCGGTTCCCAAGTACAATCTACCGCCCAATTGTCCCGCAATTCGGCTAGCTGACTCCAAAAACCCACCGCCAAACCGGCCGCATAAGCGGCACCGAGTGCAGTAGTTTCTGCTACCACAGGCCGCACCACAGGCACTCCCAAAACATCGCTCTGAAACTGCATCAGCGTGTGATTTCCCACCATTCCTCCGTCTACTTTTAAAGACAAAAGCTGCACTGCTGAATCCTGATTCATAGCGTCCAATATTTCCCGCGTTTGCCACGCTGTCGCTTCTAATACTGCGCGGGCAATGTGTGCCTTAGTCGCGTAGCGAGTTAAACCTGCAATTACTCCCCGGGCGCTGTCTTTCCAATAGGGCGCGTAGAGTCCAGAAAAGGCCGGGACAACGTAAACTCCGCCGCTATCTTCGACTGTATTTGCTAATGTTTCTACTTCTGCAGATGTGTTGATGATGCCCAAATTGTCGCGCAGCCACTGCACTAAAGCTCCGGCGATCGCAATACTGCCTTCTAAAGCATACACAGCGGGCGATTCCCCCATCTTGTAGGCGACTGTTGTCAGCAATCCTTGCTTTGAACGGACGATCGTCTCAGCGGTATTCAGCAGCATAAAACAGCCCGTACCGTAAGTATTTTTCGCCTCCCCCGGACTGAAACAAGTTTGCCCGACCAGGGCGGCCTGCTGATCGCCCAAAGCAGCAGCAATTGGAACACCTGCCAGCAATCCTTTTGCAGTTCCAAAAACTTGACTCGAAGGGCGAATTTCTGGCAGCATCTGGCGGGGAATTGCCATTATTTCCAAAGTTTCGGCATCCCAATCGAGGGTTTGCAAATTCATCAGCATCGTGCGGCTGGCGTTGGTAACATCGGTAATGTGCGCGCCGCCAGTCAGGTGCCAAATCAGAAAAGTATCGACATTTCCAAAAATCGCATCCCCTCGATCTGCAGCTTCTCGCAATCCTGAAATATTGTCCAACATCCACTTAATTTTCGGCCCGCTGAAATAAGTTGCCAGCGGCAAACCGCATCGTTCTTGAAATCGTTCTTTGCCCTCAACTTCACCTAATTTTTCACATATTTTGTGAGTGCGGGTATCTTGCCAAACAATCGCATTCCCGTAAGGTTTGCCAGTGTTTCTGTCCCAAATAATTGCAGTTTCGCGCTGGTTGGCTATACCGAGGGCAGCAATATCTTTCGGGTCGATATTGCCAATTTCGAGGGCATTTTTAATCACGCTTTGGGTGCGCTGCCAAATTTCCTCGGGATTGTGTTCCACCCATCCTGGTTGCGGATAGATTTGCTGGTGCTCTTGTTGGTTGCTGCAAATTATCTGTCCCAAGCGATCGAATACGATAAATCGGGTGCTGGTTGTTCCTTGGTCGATCGCTGCTACGTATTTTTTTGCCAATTGTCTAAAATATTTTTAGTAATGAGGTATTTAACGTATATCATACTATATCTAGAAGTCAAATTAATGTCAAAAACTTTAGCTTACGGAATTCCCCAAGTTGAAACTGGCAGATTTGCTGAGGCTCGATCGCACAATTAAGGTTATTGGCTTTGACGACGCTCCGTTTTCTCGGACAAGCGGCAGTCTGGTGTCGATCGCGGGCATAGTCTGCGGGGGAACTCGATTTGAAGGAATGGTGTGGGGACAAGTCTTCCGAGACGGATTAGATGCCACGGATGCTATTTCTGGGCTACTCCTCGGAGGCAAATTTTTGCCGCAATTGCATCTGGTTTTGCTAGACGGAATTGCTTTCGGCGGCTTCAATATTATTGACCTTCCCGAGTTAGCATCGCGCCTGCAAATTCCTTGCGTTGCTGTCATGCGCCGCCAACCAGATTTAGCTGCTGTTGAAAAAGCCCTCGGCCATTTACCCGACTCGGAATACCGTTTAGAATTATTGCGCCGCGCTGGTAAAATTCACGCTTTTGAACCTTTCTTTTTTCAAGTTTGCGGCGAAAAACCAGAAGTAATTGCGCTGGTACTCCAGCGTTTGACAGACACTGGTAAAGTTCCTGAAGCTTTGCGTTTAGCTCATTTGATTGGTGCGGCGGTAATTAATGGAGTTAGCGGCAGTTCTGCTTGAATTATTGTTAAGAACGGGCAAGATGCCCGTTCCACAAATAGGAAATTTGCTTGTGGGGTGTGCCGGATATCTTGTTAAGAACGGGCATCTTGCCCGTTCCACAAAGAGTAAATTTTCTTGTGGTGTGGGGTCGGATATCCTGTTAAGAACGGGCAAGATGCCCGTTCCACAAAGAGTAAATTTTCTTGTGGGGCGGGCAGGAGAGCCAGCCCATGAAATACTTATTGAAAATGGTGCAATATCTCAGTTTATACTTTCTTACTTACACTATTTCGCCGTCTAATTCACCGAATTCGATTTTAGTTCCCAACGCCAAAGTTAAGGTACTTTCAGGTTCTACCATTTTTATATCGCCTTGAATGTCTGTAGCCCACCAAGCGCGATCGCACAAATTGGTCAATCCTAACGAAAGCTCGTTTCTCGATCGAGAAGTAACTATAGCTACAAGACCGTTAGATGCTGCGGCTGTTAAAGTCGGTATGTCAGAGGTGAATAGTTGAGTTCCCGCACTCAGAGGAATAACCCGACTTCCTAATTTCAGAAAAAATTGACCGTTGGTAAAAGAATCTGCTGCGGATTTTTCTGCTCTCACAGCAGGCTGAACCTGAGCAGAAGTTGCAGCGGGCAAGTCAGAGTTTCCTACTGTAATTGTACAGTTGCCAATTCTCTTTTGGTCGCCCGATCGCAAATAACTCACCGCCCCGCTATCAACATTCTCGCAAACAATTTGACCTGCTTCCAATTGAAACCGCATGGCCAAGGGCGAAACATTAGGAATGCAGATAATAGACAAATTTTCATCGCTACCAAAAGTTATCGGTTCCGAACCCAGAGTGAGAGTGCGATTTGCTCCGGTATCGTAACTAATTACCAGCCAAGCTTTGTTGAACAAAGTTTCAGCTACAACTAGCATAATTCCAATCCAAAAACCGATCGCAGCACAGCCAGCTAAACGGCCCGCTGTACCGGATAAATTGTAAGCAAATAGAATAAACAAACAGCCTCCCAAGACACCCCCAACACCGCCGCCTCCCGTGCCGCGAAGCGCTCCCAAATTAGGAATCCGCTGTGCAAGTCCAAGTCCTAACAAACTGCCAGCTATTCCCCAGCAAATTACTCGCAATAATTCGTTGTTTCCGTCGCCAATTCCGCTGTAAATACCTTCGGCGATCGCCCCAGAAATGGCTCCTGCTATTAAACCAAACAACCCGCCATTTTTTAAAGCCTGTTTAATTTGAGGCTTGCCTTTTATATAGTAATAATAGCCAAACACGATCGCAGTAGCAATACCACCGCCTACCAATCCAAACCAGCGACCTGTGGACAATACACTCTCAGAAAAAGATTCCGAACCAGTGAGTCCCTGCATGAAAGGTTCGGTGATGAGATTGCCGGCGAAACCGCCGACAGCACCGCTAATCCCAAACTGCAAAGCTTTTTTAAGGGCTGATATATTTCTTTTCACGGCGCACCAGATTAAAAGTGAGTGTCAAATCTAGCTACAAGCTCGAAAGTTACGATTTCCGACGATCTTATATCTGGGATCGCGATCTAGAACAGGCCGGAGTGCCTGTTCCACAAAGACAAAGAGTGAGTTTTGTTGCGGAGAGTAGGGATTGGGATCTTCTAGCCCGCCCGTCCAAAACCGATTGAGAATGCTGCAAGATGTGAGACGATCGCACATCTCCCCCCTCATTGGTGTCAGCTTAAGGTAAAACCGATAGTCGGTCAGGAGTTGAAACAAGAGGCTCAAAGCGAAAGTCCTCGCCAAGCCAGGACTAATGAGTTCTTCAGTCCTCTTTTAGAGGACTTTAGCTATGAGACAGGGAATTCATTCCCTGGCGGAGTGCCTGGTTAGCGGGAGGACTGGCGGACTAAAAGCTTAAGTTGACACCAATGCTCCCCCCCTGTCTTGGACTTGTCTCCCTTCCCTCTGAGGGAAAAGTCTTTGAGCGTTGCCCCGTCGCCCGCCACAAATCCCCCTCAACAATCTATCGCCTGTAACCTTTGCTGCAAAAGCATTATAGCGATTTTTGTGTCTGTGAAATTTTAACGCTGAACGCCCAAGCGAGGGCCCAAATATGAAAAGGAATGTTACAAACTATTACAGTAACACTCAGAATGTGAACATAATGCCTCAAAATACTTGCGAGAGGTAGTTGTGTCAGAGAAGCAATATCCTTACTAACTGCCCGACAGTCACTCGATCGCCACTTAGTGGCCTGCTGCAATCTAAATCAAAAATTAAAGATCGCATCAGTCATTTGTGGTATTCTAAGCGACAGGCTTAGTGCGGGCACTCACAAGCGCACCGGCGTGAAGAACCAGCGCCGTCAAACATCGAAGGTCGCCTCCCGCCCACAACTTTAACAGTTGCTGGCTCTGGAAAGTCCGGCCTTCCCTGTCAAAGCTCCTGCCCGAGCCTGAAAGGTACGGGATGCAAAAGCCCACCGTCGCTCGCTCAGCGCGGAGCAGTTCGTATAGCAAAATATCCAGCGGGTACACACAAGATGAGTATCGTCACCAAATCAATCGTCAACGCAGACGCCGAAGCTCGCTACTTGAGCCCAGGTGAATTAGATCGGATCAAGAGCTTTGTCACCTCTGGTGAACGCCGCGTCCGCATCGCCCAAATTTTGAGCGAATCCCGCGAACGCATCGTCAAGGGAGCAGGCGACCAACTTTTCCAAAAGCGCCCTGATGTTGTTTCTCCCGGCGGCAACGCTTACGGCGAAGAAATGACCGCAACTTGCTTGCGCGACCTCGACTACTACCTGCGTTTGATCACCTACGGAATCGTAGCTGGCGACATTACTCCGATCGAAGAAATCGGTATCGTCGGCGTCCGCGAAATGTACAAATCTCTCGGCACCCCGATTGAAGCCGTCGCCGAAGGCGTTCGCGCTATGAAAAGTGCAGCAAGTTCGCTGCTGTCTGGAGAAGACGCTTCCGAAGCTTCCTCTTACTTCGACTACGTTATCGGTGCGATGCAGTAAGGAATTTCGATTTTAGGTTTTCGATTTTAGATTGAACAAAAGCGCCTTACTGCTAACAAGCTAAAAGCTTTTGCAGATAACCGGCAACTTAAAAATCTCAAATCCCAAATCCCAAATTCCAAATTCTAGCTCCAAAATTGGACTGACTCAGCCACTTTCAAGGAAACAAGACAACCATGCAAGACGCAATTACCGCCGTTATCAATTCCTCTGACGTTCAAGGTAAGTACCTCGACACCAGCGCTCTAGACAAGCTCAAGAACTACTTCGCTTCTGGCGAACTGCGCGTCCGTGCAGCTACCTCCATCAGCGCCAATGCAGCCACAATCGTCAAAGAAGCAGTTGCTAAGTCTCTGTTGTACTCTGACGTAACTCGTCCCGGCGGCAATATGTACACCACTCGTCGTTATGCAGCTTGCATCCGCGACTTGGACTACTACCTGCGCTACGCCACCTACGCCATGCTAGCTGGCGACCCTTCCATCCTCGACGAGCGCGTGCTCAACGGTTTGAAAGAAACCTACAACTCCTTGGGCGTGCCCATCGGTTCTACCGTACAAGCAATCCAAGCAATGAAAGAAGTCACCGCCGGTTTGGTCGGTTCTGACGCTGGTAAAGAAATGGGCGTCTATTTCGACTACATCTGCTCTGGCTTGAGCTAAGACTCAGGAAGAAGGAAGAAGGAAGAAGGAAGAAGAAGGAAGAAAGAAAAATATTTATTTCTTGCCTCTTTTAACTTTTAACTTTGGACTTGTTACCTTTGGCTTTGAAAAGAGGTCAGGGAAGTTGAGAGTGATTGCTAGACCGTCAAAGGCTTGTCGAGAAAGCCCGATGAGTTTTAACGAGCTAGTTTTGACTCCTAACTCCCTGCCTTCAATCTTTAAAAAATCCATCTAATAATCTGTAAACCTACTCAGGAGTTAGTTTCCCATGAGAATGTTTAAGGTGACTGCTTGCGTCCCCAGTCAAACTCGCATCCGCACTCAGCGCGAATTGCAAAATACCTATTTTACTAAGCTCGTTCCTTACGACAACTGGTTCCGGGAACAGCAAAGAATTATGAAAATGGGCGGCAGAATTATTAAAGTGCAACTGGCTACCGGTAAGCCCGGAGCTAATACGGGTCTGCTTTAAGAGCCAAAGCTGGATTAGTAGAGGGGTAAGAGGTCGCGATGACCTCTTTTTTGTTTGTTATAGTTATAGCAGAAGGAATAATGTCGAGCGTTGTTAATCTAATGATTGACAAATATTTCAATAAGCAGAAAGTATCACTGCGATTATCGCTAACAAAACAGCAAGCATTTGTGGTAATGTAATAGCCTCTTTCAAGAATAAAGACGATAATAATATAGTAATCAACGGATAGATAGACGTAACACTCACTACATTGGCAACTTCACCTTTGCCAAGGGCTATAAAAAATACTAATGACGCCACAGTGCCGCAAACGCCAACTAACATGGCAAACAAAATTCCCCTAACATCTCCCTCAAAACTAAAATTATTAGTTTGGATAATAATAAATAAAGTAGTTAAAATAGCGCCAATTGTTTCATAAACAAAAGCAGTTTTGTAGTCAATATATTTAGTCGCTAAATTGCCAAAAAATCCCCACAAACCATATAATAGCGAACAGATTAATGCGTAAATTAACCAATCTGGTACTTTAGCCATCTTTGTTAGAGTTTATTGAGATCATTCTAAAATCCTATGGCTAACGACATTCGACGCTTCATTCCATTTTTTGACCCCAGCGCGTCTCAATGGGCTGCCGAGGCTCGGTGGCTGAGGTGGCTGACTTTTCTGTGGCTGTTTGTCGGGCTTACAGCATTGTTTTCGGCTTCCTATCCCATTGCAAATTATGAATTTGGAGACGGGCTTTATTATTTTAAACGACAGCTAATCGCAGTGGCGATCGGGCTGGCAGGTTTTAACTTGATGGTGTATTCCCCCCTGCGCTACCTGCTGAAAACAGCTCAGTTAGGAGTCCTGTTGCTGCTGGGATTGCTCTGGTTGACCTTAGTTCCGGGGGTGGGAACCACAATCAACGGGGCGACTCGCTGGATATCTCTGGGCCCGGTTCCGATTATTCAACCTTCTGAGTTGATCAAGCCGTTTTTCGTTCTCCAAAGCGCCCGCATTTTCGGCAACTGGCCCCGGTTGACAAATAAAGTTCGCTTAACTTGGCTGTTAATTTTCGGCGCAATGCTGTTGGGAATTTTGTTGCAGCCGAATTTGAGTACCACGGCTTTGTGCGGGATGACTTTGTGGTTGGTGGCTTTGGCGGCTGGCTTGCCTTACTTGCAGTTGGGCGCCACGGCTATGGGGGGAATGCTTTTAGCCGTTTTAAGTATTAGTTTTAGGGAATACCAGCGCCGCCGGATTATGTCTTTCCTCAATCCTTGGGCTGACCCGATGCAAGACGGCTATCAGTTGATTCAAAGTCTTCTGGCTGTCGGTTCTGGGGGCATTTGGGGTGTGGGTTTGGGGATGTCGCAGCAAAAGTTATTTTATTTGCCGATTCAGTACAGCGATTTTATTTTTGCTGTGTTTGCTGAGGAGTTTGGTTTGGTGGGAGGTTTCTCGCTGTTGCTGATGTTGGCGGCTTACGGTACGGTGGCTTTGAGGGTGGCGACGCGGGCCCGGAATATTGAGTCTCAGTTGGTGGCGATTGGGGTGATGGTAGTGATGGTGGGACAGTCGCTGCTGAATATTGGGGTGGCGACGGGAGTTTTGCCGACTACGGGTTTGCCGCTGCCGTTTTTTAGTTACGGGGGCTCCTCGATGTTGGCGAGTTTGTTGTTGTCGGGGTTGCTGATTCGGGTGGCTAGGGAGAGTTCTGAGGCTGATGTGGTTTCTTTGGACGGACGCAGAGGGAAGCCGGAAAAGCCGAAGTTACGATCGACCAACGGCACTTCACAAACGGAATAATTTGTCAAGTTATTTCCTAAACTCGCGGATAACTAGAAACCGGGTTTTTTAACCACAATATTTGCTTAAAACCTTCAATAAGAGTCAAAAAACCCGGTTTCTTTACCTTCTGGTGCCCTGTTATTCCGGGCGATCGACTATTTCCGCCCGTCACCCTTATTCGGCGGTTCTTCTTGTTGTTCTTGAGGTTTAGCTGTGATGTCAGTTAATTCTTTTTTGTCTGGTTTTGGTGTTTCTGAAGTTGAGTTAGCCATTGAGTTTTGTCCTAAATAGATGCACCGTTTAATTATATCTTTTCCGGCTACAAATGTATGGCTGTAGATAGGGGAAGGAACATTTATACAGACAATTCTGATAATTCGATTTGGGATTTAATATTAGACAGCATTATGTAGATGCAAATGGCTGTCACTTGCTATACTGCTGGAGGGTTGCAGCCAAACAAATAGGAGGCGGACGCAAAAACACTTTTGTTAAGAATTCAAGGCCGAGATTGCGATCTCGAACGATTAACCCTTGCTGCTGCAATTTTCCCAGCATTCGCGTTACTGTTACCAGAAAGAATTGGTTTAAAGCCCTAACCCCGATCGCGAGAAATTAAAAGAAGACTATTCATTACTCCAATCCTCTTCCTTCCAGTTAGAAGTCGCCCCGCGTGCGGTCAACTGTCAACTATCAACTGTCAACTGAACCGCGTCGTGCAAATCGCATTAGCCATATCTTGATGTGTCAAGCGGATATTCAAACCAGAGGCCTGTCAAAAGTTATGAAACTGCAAAAAATTGGATGGTCGGCACCGATCTCAATCTTAGCGGCGCTGACTGTAGGTGAGTTTCGGTTTATCCCTAACTCTCAATTTAAAATCATCAATTCTCAGGCCTTGGCTCAAACTCAAGCTCAGCGCAAAGCTGAAGCAGACCGACTGTTAGACCAAGGGCATCAGCAGTATGAGATTAGTCAATTTCAAGCTGCATTGCTGTCTTGGCAACAGGCACTAATAATTTATCGAGAAATTAAAGACCGCCAAGGTGAAGGGAAAGCTCTGGGAAGTCTGGGAAATGCTTACAATTCCCTCGGCGACTACGCCAAAGCGATCGACTACCTTCACCAGGACTTGGCGATCGCGCGAGAAATAAAAGACCGCCAAAGCGAGGGGAGAGCTCTGGGACATCTGGGAAATGCTTACAATTCCCTCGGCGACTACGCCAAAGCGATCGACTACCTTCAGCAGGGCTTGGCGATCGCGCGCGAAATTAAAGACCGCCAAAGTGAGGGGGCGGCTCTGGGAAATCTGGGAATTGCTTACAATTCCCTTGGCGACTACGCCAAAGCCATCGAGTACGTTCAGCAGGGGTTGGCGATCGCGCGAGAAAGAAAAGACCGCCAAATCGAGGGGGCGGCTCTGGGAAATCTGGGAATTGCTTACCGTAACCTCGGCGACTACGCCAAAGCCATCGATTACGCTCAGCAGGTGTTGGCGATCGCGCGAGAAATAAAAGACCGCCAAAGCGAGGGGGCGGCTCTCAACAATCTAGGACTTGCTCTCTTCAACTCTGGCAATCTCCCAGGCGCAGAGAAAACCCTACTTGATAGTATTAAAGTTTCGGACTCTCTGCGAGCTGGATTAGACGATGCCAATAAAGTGTCAATATTTGAAACTCAAACTAGGGCCTACGGCATTTTACAAAAAGTCTTCATTGCTCAGAAAAAAACTAATGACGCTTTAGAAATTGCCGAACGGGGTAGAGCCAGAGCTTTTGTGGAGTTATTGGCCTCTCGCCTTGCCCCATCTGCATCTGCCCAAACTACTATCAACCCCCCCAATATCCAGCAAATTCAACAAATCGCTAAAGAGCAAAACGCTACCCTCGTCGAGTATTCAACTATTGGGGATGAAGCCCTTTATATTTGGGTCATCAAGCCGAATGGTGAAATTACCTTTCGCTCAGTTGACCTCAAATCTCTGAACATCAATCTACCCGAAGCCACCGAAGGGACAAGAGTATCTGCTGCTACCGGGAGGAGAGGATTAAACGAGAAAGATACAGCCTTAGCTGAGATGATTCGCGGCACTCGCGATGCTCTGGGTGTATCGGCGGCGGGGGACACTGCCAATCGACAAGCGGCTAATCGCCCTGCTTCTACCCCTGCTAATTCTCGGATAATCTACCCCAAATTACAGCAAAGCTATCAACTACTCATTCAACCCATTGCCGATCTTTTACCTACTGACCCGAATGCTCCTGTCATCTTCATTCCCCATAAATCCTTGTTTTTAGTTCCCTTTGTCGCCTTACAAGATCCGACAGGTCAATATTTGATTGAAAAACATACCATCCTCACTGCTCCCGCCATTCAAATTTTGCAGTTCACCCGCCAATCACGGCAAAAACTCCGACAACTTTCTCTGCCAAATAACCTCGTCGTCGGCAATCCAATTATGCCCAAAATAGGCAACCCGCCGCGCCAGTTAGATCCCTTACCGGGCAGCGAACGGGAAGCAATTACAATTGCCCAGCTTCTGAATACTAAACCGATTACAGGCTCTCAAGCCACTAAAGCATCGATTACTCAACAGATGCTAAAAGCCCGGATTATTCATCTGGCAACTCACGGATTACTCAATGAAGTGAAGAGGAGAGATTTACCGGGAGCGATCGCCCTGGCTCCATCAGGAAATGATGATGGGTTGCTGACTTCGAGCGAAATCTTGGATTTAAAATTAAATGCTGAATTAGTGGTATTAAGTGCTTGCAATACTGGTAGAGGAAAATTGACAGGCGATGGTGTGCTTGGGTTATCTCGTGCTTTCATTAGTGCTGGTGTTTCCAGTATTATCGTTTCTCTGTGGTCAGTACCCGATGCTCCGACAGGGGAATTAATGGCAGAATTCTATCGCCAGTTACAGATACAGAAAAACCCGAATAAAGCTCAAGCTTTGCGGCAAGCGATGCTGATGACAATGAAGATGCACCCAACTCCGCAAGATTGGGCGGCGTTTACGCTGATTGGCGAAGCAGAATAAGATTTTTCTCTGCGCTTGCTACACTGATTGAGGGTTGCAGCCAAACAAATCCGATGTGGAGGCAAAAACATCTTTGTTAAGAATTAAATGCCGATCGGCATCTCGACTGATTAACCCTTGCTGCTGCAATTTTCCCAGCATTCGCGTTACTGTTACCCGCGTCGTGCAAATCGCATTAGCAATATCTTGATGTGTCAAGCGGATATTCAAACGAGTTCCCTCAACCACAGGCTGACCGAAATCTTGTTGCAATAATAGCAGTAGCTGATACAAACGGTCATCTACTCGCCGCTGTCCGGCGATCGCTAAAATTGCTTCCATTTGCCGCAGCCGCCGTACCATTTGAGGCAGCAACTCGTGAGCCAATTGAGGAGAAGCTTCGATTTCCACCATAGAATACCACATCAAATAAATATCTGATGTCGCCGTAGCTCGGTAAGTCTGCAAATTTGTCAACCACAAACCGAAGCACATCGAAGGCCCAACCCAACCCAAAAGTCCTTCTTCTCCGCTTGGATAAAGCGTACTCAGTTGTGCTAGACCTTGACACACTCGCCAAAGACCTTGCGACATCATAGGAATGGTTTCGCCCTTTGCATAAAAATGCAAGTTGCGAGTCGCTCCTGTGTTATGCTGGATTTCCGCTAAAAGTGCTTTGGATGTTGGTGGCATATCCTTATTTCCAGCTAAAAAACATTGGTCTGAGACCTACATTGCTCACTCTAGCCGACAAAGGTAAAGGTTTGGTAATCGTCTGGTTAGCGGCAAGATAAGCTTTAGTCATTAATTGTTAGTTGTTATAAAATGAAGGAGAAAAAGCTGGCTTTGATAAAAAAAATGCACTCGTTATTCGGGCGAATATAATTAATTTTAAATTAAACAATTAGCATAATTTTTGTTAAAAAATAGTCAGTCGATCGAGGTTAAATAGAAAACAGATGCGAGTTCTGAAGTTCGATCGCACATCCAGGCCCGCTGATTCAATTGCTGCTCTTTGCTGCCACAACCTTCAAGAACTTCTAAAATAGTTCGAGAAGGTATCAAAAGACAAAGTAAGGTTTTTCATGGCCGATCAATTAATTCGCGCTACAGCCGCAGAGGGCGGAATTCGCGCTGTAGCCGTCATTTCCACCCGCCTCACCGAAGAAGCAAGACGGCGGCACAAGCTCTCCTACGTGGCTACAGCGGCCCTCGGGCGCACGATGTCGGCAGGGCTGTTACTGGCCTCCAGCATGAAGCGGCCCGAATCGAGAGTCAACATTCGCATTAAAGGAGATGGGCCGCTGGGCGGGCTTCTGATTGATGCGGGACTCGATGGAACAGTTCGAGGTTATGTGGACAATCCCGAAGTGGAATTGCCGCCCAATGCTAAAGGCAAACTCGATGTCGGCGGGGCAATAGGTGACGGGTATTTGTACGTGGTGCGGGACGTTGGATATGGCTTCCCTTATTCCAGTACGGTAGAATTGGTTTCCGGCGAAATTGGCGACGATCTGACTCACTATTTGGCAACCTCGGAGCAAACGCCTTCGGCTCTGGTTTTGGGGGTGTTTGTGGGCGCGGGCGGGGTACAAGCGTCTGGGGGTGTGCTGTTGCAGGTTCTGCCGAAGGCGGCAACGGACGAAAAATTGGTGCAAACTTTAGAATCTAGAGTTGCTGAATTGTCGGGCTTTACGCCGCTGCTGCGATCGGGCCAAACGCTGCACCAGATTCTCGAAGAGTTACTGGGAGATATGGGCCTGGAAATTTTCCCGGAAACTCAGATGGTGCGCTTTGACTGTGGCTGTTCGTTCGATCGAGTTTTGGGAGCTTTGAAAATGTTGGGCGAAGCGGAACTGCAAGACATGATTGAAAAAGATGGCGGGGCTGAGGCTACGTGCCATTTCTGCAACGAGGTTTACAAAGCTAACAGCGACCAACTTGCCGAACTCATCGGCGATTTGCGATCGAACTCCGGTTCTTGAGATAATAATTGGTAATTGGCAATCAGGAGTGCGAGTTGGGGATAAAGGCCTTGACCAATTGCCAATTACCAATTATCAATTACCTAATCACAAAATTTTGATTTTTGGGGTTTGGCGATCGCCTATTGTAGTCTTTCGCCTGCTGGAGTATTTACAAGTGATGAATACATTCTATAGAGCAGTCAATAGCAGCGATCGCTGTTTTGAAATAATTAAGACAGGCTGGTTGTTGTTTGTGGTGAGGATATGAGTCAAGATCGCAAAACATCAGGCCGTTGGTCTGCATCAGAATCCTTGGAGTCAACAAAGGATACTTCGTCGCTGGTGCGGCTGCCAGCAAGGAAAAACCGGGCTGAACGACTTAAAGAGCTCCGAGAATTGGTTACTTCGGGAAAACTGCCGGGAGGGCATCTGGAACTACCGCCAAATTTGTCTGGGGAAAACTCGCAGCGGCGGGGGGAACAGAATCCGTTGTGGCAGAGCTGGTCCAATAAGTGGCAGTTTTGGCTGGCGGTGAGCTTGATCCTGTCGGTGGGTATGGGGTTTGTGGCACTTGCGTCTTTGCTCAACCTGACATCGCAGTCGAATTGCTCAAAGATTTTTTGGCCGACGGCTTCTGCTAACGATCGCTTTTTTTGTGCTCAAGAAGCAGCCAGCAAGCGGACGGCGGATGATTTGCTCAGGGCGATCGAATTAGTTAATGCTTTGCCAAAAGACCATCCGCTGCGGCCGAGAATTAACGGTCAAATCGAGCGGTGGTCGGAGGATATTCTCAGGCTGGGAAATGCTAGTTTCCAAGAAGGAAAGCTGGATCGGGCGATTGCGATTGCTCGCAAGGTTCCTCAAGACGTTCCCGCTTACCCGACAGTGGAAAAGCAGATTGAAAAGTGGCAGTCGATATGGATCGATGCAGAGAAAATTTACCGCACGGCCGAAGACCACTTGCGTAAGGAAGAGTGGACGCTGGCTTTCCGCCAAGCTACTTTGCTGTTGGATTTGGGCAATACTTTCTGGGAATCGACTAAGTACGAGGAGTTGACTAAGCTGATTCAAACGACTAGGACTGAGGGCAATAAGTTGGTAAAAGCCCGGAATACAGCGGCAGAGGGAGGGCTCGACAATCTGGTGATGGGGATTAAGCTGGCTCAGGGAATTGGTCAAAACAGTTATTTGTATCAAGCTGCCAATAAGGCGATCGCGGAATTTAGCAAGAAAATTATGCAAATCGCCCAAAAACGCTTGCTCTCAGGCGATTGGGAACAGGCGGTCGCGATTGCGAACAAGATTCCCGACTCTGCAAATTTAAGGGAACAAGTTGAGGATTTTAACCAGTTGGCGAATGCTACTGCTCAGGCTTTGAGTGGCTCTGTTGAGGGTTTGTCCAAGGCGATCGAGATCGCTCAAAAGTTGAATTCGAGCCGCCCTTTGTACAAACAAGCTCAAGATTTAGTCGGCCGCTGGCAGCAAGAAATGGCTGATGTGAAAGTTTTGGATTTGGCAAGCAGGCTGGCGGCACCGGGAGGGGTAAATGATTTGAGGGCTGCGATCGGGCAATTGCAAACAGTCCCGGAATCAAATCCCCGCGCTTCTGAAGCTCGCAGTCAAATTAGCCGCTTGAGCCGTCAAATCGAGCTGCTCGAAGACAGTCCGTATTTACAAAGAGCGAACGATTTGGCGAGTACGGGCGATCCGAATGCTCTAGAGGCCGCAGTTGCTCAAGCTTCTCGGATCGGTCAAGGTAGGGCGCTTTACGTGGAAGCTCAAACCAAAATTCAAGCTTGGATCGAGAGGAGACAGCGGCTTGTTGACCAGCCGTTTTTGGATAGAGCTCAGCAGCTAGCGGCGGTGGGCAATTTGGCGGGGGCAATTGAGATGGCCCGCCGGATTCGATCGGGACGGGTGCTTTATGAGGAAGCTCGATCGAACATTCGGACTTGGGAGGCTCAATTTCAGGGCGAGCAAGGTTTGCAGAGCGCCCGTCAAGCAGCCCGAGCGGGGACTGCTGACGCTTTGCAAACGGCAATTTCCCTCGCTCTTCAGGTGCCGGAGTCGAGTTCGCTCCGGTGGCAGGCGAGCGAGGCGATTGATGAGTGGAGCCAGCGGATTTTGGCTCTTGGTGTGGAACAGTCGTCGTCGGATCTGGCTGGGGCGATCGCAACTTTAAAGAAAATTCCCTCGGGCACTCGGGCTTTTGAGCAAGCTCGATCGCAAATCAAAGTTTGGGAGGAGTCGCTGAATCCTCCCGATGCTGAATCTCCCGATGCTGAATCTCCCCCTCCCGAACCCCCGGAAACCGAGTCTCCGAGCAGCCCTCCCAGTCGGTAAATTTGAGGGTGAGAAGCTGCTAACTAATATCTTTGCCGATCTGTATTAGGGAACCAAAAATGAAAACGCCCAAGCAAGTTCTCGAAGACTGGGTTTCTGCTTATAACGCTCGTGACCCTCACGCCCTTATCGAGCTCTATCACGACGATGCAGAGAACCATCAAGTTGCCTTTGGCGATCCTATAAACGGGCGCGAGGCCTTGCTGGAGAGTTTTGTTACGTTCTTCCAAGCTTTTCCAGACAATTACACGCACGTTGAGAATCTGTTTGAGGATGGCGAGTGGGCGATCGTCGAGTGGACTGGTGGCGGCACATTTCTAGGTGAGTTTGGTGGCAACCTACCAACTGGCAAAAGTTTTACCCTGCAAGGCTGTGGCTTCTTTCATGTTGTTGATGGCAAAATCCATTTTCAACGCGGTTACATAGACAAGCACACTTGGTTCCTGCAGCTTGGGCTACCGATATCATAAGTTTCCAGTTGTGCAACTGTACAATTATTTCGCATCAAATTTTTGCTGACTAAAACCTGGGTTGCAGCTAGATACTACCAAAAATAGGCTAACTCGCTTGCTCGAGATTGGGCGGGGGGTTTAAACCCCCGTCTCACAGCTTGCATTCGGTTAAAACCGACTAAGAATTCATCAATTGCCACCGGATTTGGCAAGATATCCTTAATGGTTAATCGCCAACATTTAAAAATTGGTAAATAAATTCTTTGTATTCCTCTTTCATGGGCAGCTCTTCATCGACTTTGAGTCGCCGCCGCACTGCGACAACTTCTTTGCGTTCGATCGGGTTATAACCTGGTTTATCGTATTTTTCCCAATACAATCCCGTTCCACGGCGCTGCCAAGTCGGCAGTTCGTTAAAGTTAATTCCGTTTTGAAACAGCAATTCGTTTTTGAAAGCCACCGATTGTTTCTCTAATATAACTGCTGCATTTTCACCCGTTTCGCCATTTTTTCGCAGCATCCAATAACTCCAGCCATTCAAAGCGCAGCGCGCTGCATCTGCTTGCCGCCATAGAAAATAATCTACTACTTGCGATTTGTTCGCTGCAGAACAAATGCGGCTGTCAAAAGTGACTGCTGTTTGGGCGGCGCTAGTGAAAGTTGCACTGGCAATACTGGCAGAAATAGAGACAATTTTTTCTAAGCTGCGGTCAAATAAATCCCAATCTGGAGGAAACAAAACTGAGATTTCGTCACTTTCGGTATAAGCGTAAATGCCGTCTAGTTCTGACAGGAGTGCTTTGGCAGTTTCCACCATTAATTCGTGGAATTTTAAGTCGAAAGGCTTATCAAAACTTGAGGAAGTAAATTTGGAAAAATTGCGACCGTCGGCGCGAATTACTGTGTGAGTTCCCGGCAATAAACGCAGGCTGTGAAAATATTCAAGCTCGCGCATTTTTTTTTCAAATGTCTGATTGTCCATGAATAACTTCCTCTGCGAGCCAGGTTTTTACTTCAAAGGTAAAGTTTTCTGCTATGCGGGCCCAAAACAGCCGTTCAAACCCTTCGGCGTAACTGGGCAATACCATTTTTTTTAGAGTAGCATAAATTGCTATGTCTGGAACTTGAGATTTGCCCGATCGCTTTTGATTTCGAGCTAAACAGTCGCTGACTAATGATTCAAAGTAGTAACCGATGATTTGGGCATTATAGGTGCGACCGATATCAATCAGCGACTTGCGATCGAGAACTTCGGGATTGGTGTTGTCAACAGCGATTGAATGACCTGCTTGCAGTGCATTTTCAATTAATTGAATTTGTCGGCGCGATTTATTTTTATTGTTTGGCATTAAATCTTTGCTGACTAAAACGTGCGTTGCAGCTAAATACTCGCGGAAAAATGTGCTTTTTCCCGATGCTTGCAATCCCATTAAAATGACTAATTCCATGAGAGACTAAACATCCGCCGGATTTAGGTGCATCATTGCCCAAGTGGTGTAAGTGCCGATCGGACTCCAAAGTATGTAAGGCAGCAATAACAGGGCTGCGGGTTCGGAAACTTGCAACACAATTAAAGCTAGTATTACGCTTAAAATAGCACCCGTTCCGCCGATTATCGTGCCGACTTTTA
Organism: Microcoleus sp. F4-D5; assembly: GCF_036704885.1. Taxonomy (NCBI): domain Bacteria; kingdom Bacillati; phylum Cyanobacteriota; class Cyanophyceae; order Oscillatoriales; family Microcoleaceae; genus Microcoleus; species Microcoleus sp. F4-D5. The sequence goes on from NZ_JAUBSX010000045.1 coordinate 42,695, forward strand.
GGCTCCTAACTTTGCACATAACCGAGGTGTAAGATATGGTTACTATTTCTAAAAGCAAGTACAAACCCATTCTCACCCAAGTCTCCTGAGTTCCCGGTTCTTTTTCCCAAACAATCACTGCTGACCAAGCTGCACAAATAAAAATTACTGTCCAAATTAGGGGAATTGCTTTTTCAAATACTAGCCATCTCGGACGCTGCAAGCGGTTGAACCATTGGATGTCGCTGGGCGCTATTATGTTAGCGCCTAAAGCTACTACAAAGGCGACTCCTCCAATTACCATCCAGGATTTAATCATTTATCTACCTTTGGCTAGATTTACGGCTGAGATTAAACATACATTTTAGGTAATAACCGCGCAAAATACATCTGCATCCAGTCTTAAATTTATAATTCACAGCTAGCTTAGACTTCTTGAAAATATTAAATTTATTGGCTTCACAGCCCTGGACGCAGAACTAAATTATGTAGGGTGCGCCTAGCGCACCTTACCGCTATAATTCGCGCTTAGTCTTTCAACTAAATATGCAGCTAGCCGAGGCGGTGATGCTGTTCTAATTCTAAACTAGAGTCGTCATCTTTTTTGGGAACCAGAAGCGTATTTTCGCTGCTCGGTTGCAACACGGCTTTAATAACTTGGAGAAAACGGTTAGGCTTTTTAGTTTGACCGTTGAGACTGCGGCGGTCTTTCACTTTTTTAGACAGGTGGCGCATCACAGATAAATCGAGTTCATCTATGAAATGGTCTGCTATACGTTCTCCCATTAAATCTATAGCTTCAGCATACTGATCTGTTAGCATTTCTATGGCATCGTATGCTTCGTCAGCAACTTGACTTGCTACTGTTTTACTTTGGTCGCCTGATGTTTGAGAATGGTTGCGGCGTCTGTCTAAAAGACTTTGGTAGTCAGCAATACTCATTCCCAAATTGTAAAGATGGTGGTGTGCATGATCTATTAAATCTACTTCACTGGGATAGAAGAAACCGCGAGTGCTGTTGATGCCGTGCAGTTTTGCCCAACGCCGCAGAATTGTCTCATCTTGCAGTTGATATCTTTCCAACATTTGAGCTGTATTCAGCTCTACTTCTGGCGTAACTTTGAAATCGCTCATCGGTAAATCCTCGCTGGTGAGTAAATAAATAACATTGAAACTTAGAATCTGTGATTTGCGTACAGTCTGAAAATGATTCGATCCTTTGACGGCATTGAGCGAAGTCTTGCGGGCATTTGCTAGCCGTTGATGGTGCGATCGTTAGATCGAGTCAGAGGGTTTCAGGGTAGCGTAGTTTTGGGCTTTGTTTCGATCGCATCCGGGAGCAAGCACACAGGGTTAATAATATAGCTGATTTAGGTTTCAACAACCGTTAAAAATAGTAAAGTTTGATTGTTGGGCTTGAATTCTTAGTAATGTTGAGCTATATTATTATCAATTACCGTGCAATTAGTAATTTTAGTAGTTGCAAACGAGATTCTTAGTATGCCTGTATACGATTATTTTTGTCCCAAAAACAACCAGCAGTTAGAAGTTTCGCACAGCATGAACCTGGAAGTTTCGACTTGGGGCCAACTGTGCCAGTTAGCTAAGTGCGAACCCGGGGACACTCCCGCAGATGCTCCGGTACGCCGACTGCTGAGCGCTCCGAGGTTGATGAAGCCGACATCCGACACCGATTATAAAAATTCGGGTTTCAGCAAGTACGTGAAGCGGGATGAAGGGGTTTATGAAAATGTCACGGCTAAGGATGGTGAAAGCCGTATTGTCAATCGAGATGGCAAGCCGATTAAAGACTGAGAATCCACAATAATTAAGTAGGGACACGGCACTGCCGTGTCCTGTATTTCATCCGATTGACAACTGCTATATTATTCAAATTATATTATTCCGATGCAGGCGGAAACAAAACGATCCACCGGACATAATATTATGAGCCAAACCAATCTTTCATTTTTTGTTTTGCTTGTTCTTTAGTATCAGCATTAATGTGTACTGAAACAGTAGCTATTGCCGCCAGCAACACTCCCAAATCGTCCGTAAATCCCATGCCGACTAATATATCGGGAATGGCATCGACAGGAGAGATAAAATAGGTCAAAGCTCCAACAATAACAGTTTTTGCCCAAGCAGGCACCTTTGGGTTCTGAGTCACATAGTAGAGAATCAAAGCTTTTTCTACTACTTCTCTTCCTGCGGTTAAAGCAAAGTTTTTAAGTTGAGTCCAAAAATTTTCCTCGGAGTATTTTATCTGAGAATCACTGAGGTTGGTTGTAGTTCTTTTTGGATCGATTAAATCGAGAGGAATTCCCTTATTTTTGAGCTGGGAAATACTGGCATTGAACGAGGCTGATGCCTGATTTTGATTGGGCGCAGCCTCCCGTATTTGTTTGATGTCTGCGATGAATTCCTGCATGGCTTGGATTTGCAAGTCGGAAACCGCCAGCAGTTTTTTTGCGGATTGGATCGCCTCGCTTTCTGCGGGATGCAGCGTCTTATTTGCCCAAGTAATGTTTATTAAAAAATACATGACTCCCAAACGCAGCGGTTCTGCTGATTGGCTGAGTGTTTGCAAACAGTCGCTGAGTGAAGGGGGACTGGCTGTGTAGGATTGGATTTGAGTCTTTGCGGAGTCAGAAAACTTGTCTAAATTTATGGTTTTAAACAACAAATCTAATTCGTCAATATCAACGGAACCATCGGCGGCTGCGATCGCAAACAAAGAACCGTAAAAAGCTAAAAGTTCGCTTTCTGAGGATGTGGCAAAAATATCTCTCTCGGACACGATGCTACTCCGATTGATAACGATGCTTTGCATTTTACCACAAAACTCAGCGCGCCATGATTTCAGAAACCGGCAATAATTTTAGAGAGTATGAAACAAAGGAGAATTTTTTATGAAAGTTGCGATCGTCGGCTGCGGCTATGTGGGTACTGCGACAGCCAAACATTTACGCGGCAAACCTGATTGTACCGTGACGGCGACAACTACGACGGCGACCCGAGTAGTTGAGTTGGAGGGTGTCGCGCAGCGGGTGGCCGTTGTCAAGGGAAATGACAAAGATGCGATCGCTTCTGTACTGCAAGAACAAGATGCTGTTATGCTGTGCGTCGGTGCTCCAAATCCTCATGCTTATCGGGAGAGTTATTTAGATACTGCGACAACTTTGGTATCGGTTTTACAGGAAACACCGACAGTCAAGCAGGTTATTTATACGGGTAGTTATTCTGTGTACGGCGATCGCCAAGGTGAATTGGTAAATGAAGAATCGCCCGTCAAACTAGCTAATCCAAATAGTGAAATTATGGCAGAAACAGAACGGGTTTTATTAGCAGCATCTAGTCCAAATCTTCACGTCTGCATTCTCCGTTTGGGAGGAATTTATGGGCCGGGGCGAGAATTAGTTAAAATCTTTGGACGTTGGGCTGGGAACACTCGTCCTGGTAGGGGGGAAGATGCTACTAATTGGGTGCATCTGGATGATGTTGTTGGGGGGTTAACTTTTGCTTTGGAAAATCGATTGCAGGGAATTTATAATTTAGTCGGGGATGTGTCGCTGTCGAGTCGCGAATTACTCGATCGCATTTTTGAAACTCACAATTTGCCGAAAGCTTCTTGGGATGGAAGTCCTAGCGTGCGGCCTTACAATGCGAGGGTGTCGAATCAAAAGATTAAGGCGGCTGGTTATCAATTTATCCATCCTGAGATTAGGGAGTATTAATGGAGGAGTGAATGGCGTCATTGAAGGCGATCGTTCTTTGTTAGTGTTCGCAATTTACAAGGCGATCGCTCTTTAATTTATCTCAAGTCCGGTCAATCATTCACAATAATATTTTTGGATATCGATCGGTGCAGACTTTTGATCGCATCCGTCCTTACTACAAACTTAATTAATTATAATTATTGACCCGGACTTGATATTACTGACAGATAAGCTGTTGTGCATTTAAATAGGGTGTGAGGATTTGGCGAAAAGCAACAGGTAACGAGAAACGGAAAACAGACAATATGTAATTTAAATGCACGATAGCTTAAATGCTAATAAATAAAAGGTGTTTGCGAACTAATTGTAGATGCACTCTCTAGAATATTATCGGCTGGTATCATTTACAACCGCTGAAACAAATCCATCCGATAGCGTTTATGATGACGTGCTAAATCTAGCATCAAAAAACGTTTGCGTGGGTCTCCAAGATGTTTCAAAAACTGTCCCGAATCTTTGAGAAAGGTATCGTGAACAATTTCGCCATTCAAGATAAAACTTTCCACTGGATACCGAAAGTGAACAATCAAAAGATAACCGCCAGGAAGTAAGTGGTTAATGATTTTTTCCTTGGTTGTCTGGAGGTCAGATTTGCTAAAATAATAGCCCACTTCTGAGAATAAAATGAAATCGAAATTCTCAGTTGGAAACTGTTGGGGTATTTGCATCTGCTGAAAGCGAACCTGTGGAAGATCGTGGCAGCGTTTCCGCGCTTCTTCTAATCCTACTTCTGAATAATCTACTGAAAGCAATCTGTCACATTTTTTTGCAAGTTTCTGGGTGAGGACGCCGATAGCACATCCGATTTCAAAAGCATTTTTGAATCGGACTTTTGGCAAGGATCTGATCGTTGTTCTAAATTTACTGGTTTCATAAAAGCTAGACGTGTAGCTCCAAGGATCTTTACTTTGGCGATAGGTTTCATCAAAGAAACTGGATGGTACTGATTCCGACTCTGAAGGTCTCATTGTTAACCTCTGTAAGTTAGATAATGTCTAACTAAATATACAACAAAAAAAATAGATTCAGGATTTACTAAAGAATTTAACTTTTACAGTCTCTGTAGAGTTAAGGTCGTCAGTCCTCACCCTAAAGATAGATTTTGCAGTTAATTGCTGAGATCGAATCCTTCACTTTCTTCTCACAGATGAATCACAGGTGAGACGCCTGTCTCACAATACATCTAATGAATAAAGGGCGATCGCCCTTTCTGATATCTATAATTTTCTCTATCACCCAAGTTCTAATTTAATTGCTGAAAACCTTTGATATTCCAGAATACAGCAGAGTACAACAAACAACCGAGAAATAACCCAGAAATAGAACCAATAACCGCTCTAACAACTATGCCAGAAAAACTTCCATCCTCAGCTACGTGCAACTTTACAGCAATTAATGCCAAGATACAAGAGGTCAGCAAAATGCAGCTAGTTGCTAATAGTTTCCAGCGCACAGGCAGCACTTGTTTACTTTGGTGAGGTTGAGTTTTTAGCAACCACACCAAGAACCAAATCGACAAACCGCAGAGTCCGAATATGCCACTTCCATATTGAAGTAATTTGTAAAGTGGTAGGGAGAAAATCTGAAATTGCAACAGTGGAAATCGGACGACAAACCACCCAGTTGAATGAGTAAAATCATCCCACAAAATATGACTTATTCCGCCGATCGCGATCGATCCTATAATTATTAAAAATTGTGATAAGGGGAGGAGCGAGTATCGCCTTATTGGTGGCAGTCGATCGGCTACGTACAAGGGAGCAAGTGCCAGTAGGGGATACTTTAAAACCCAGTGAAATACTAGCAAAAGAACTAGGGAACAGGGCAAACCTTCGATGAATACTCCTGGCAAACTGTGGCCTATCTCTCTGACTGGTTTCAGGGCGATAAAATATTGCAAATCGGGTACCATTGTCCCAATTGCGAGAGCTAACAGATCCAATTTTCGTTTAGATAACAACCAGATGGGAACTGCTGCGATCGGATGTGCGAGTGTAAAAGGCATTCTGCTAAACTTAACCCTGAAAAAAATTTGGTAACTGAGGTGGGAAAATACCCACCACACAAACTTACCCCATAATCCCAGCAAAAAAGTCGATCGTCTCTTTCAACGCTTTCACAAACACATCAATCTCCTCGCGAGTATTGTAAAAATACAAACTCGCCCGCGCCGTAGACGAAAGGTTCAAATAGCGGTGCAAAGCTTGCGTGCAGTGATGCCCGGAACGAATCGCGACTCCCTCCTGGTCTAACATGGTAGACAAGTCTTGAGGGTGAATTTCTCCGGCAGTAAATGCCGCCAACGCTGCCCTACCTTCGCCGTTGCTGTCTGGTTGCGGCCCGTAGATTTTAATCTCTGGAATTTGCCGCAATTGTTGGAACATATAAGCAGTCAATTCTGCTTCGCAAGCGTGAATCTTATCCATGCCAATGTTACTAAGATAATCGACTGCTGCACCGAGGGCGATCGCCTCGCCGATTGCAGGCGTGCCGGCCTCAAATTTGTGCGGCAAATCGGCATAGGTGGAATAATCGAGAAACACGTCAGCAATCATCTCGCCGCCGCCGAAAAAGGGAGGCATTTCTCTGAGCAAGTCCAGTTTACCGTACAGAAAACCGATGCCAGTCGGAGCGCACATTTTGTGACCGGAAGCAACCAGCCAATCGCAATCTATTGCTTGCACGTCTACTATCATGTGCGGCACGCTTTGGCAAGCATCAATTAAAACTCTTGCGCCGAAACTGTGGGCAATTTTGCAGATTTCTTTGACAGGACTAATGCAGCCCAAAGTATTAGAAACGTGAACGGTTGACACCAATTTAGTTTTATGGGAAATCAGCGTTTTAAACTGTTCCACATCAAACTCGTTAGTTTCCGTTAACTCCACAAACTTCAGCACCGCACCAGTTCTTTGAGCAATCATTTGCCAGGGAACGAGATTGCTGTGGTGTTCCATCACAGACAGGATAATTTCATCTCCGGCTTGCAGATTGCTCAAGCCCCAAGAATAAGCAACCAAATTAATCGCTTCGGTGGCGTTGCGAGTGTAAACAATTTCTTGCCGCGACGCGGCATTTACAAATGCCGCAACTTTGTCTCTCGCACCTTCGTAAGCATCAGTCGCTTTGGCGCTGAGAGTGTGAGCGCCGCGGTGTACGTTTGCATTGTATTGTTCGTAGTAGTCGCGCCAAGCATTGATGACAGCTAGAGGTTTTTGAGAAGTAGCTGCATTGTCTAAATAAACTAGCGGTTTGCCGTTGACTTTTTGAGTCAAAATTGGGAAGTCGCCGCGAACTTTTGATGCAAGTGTTTTTTCTTGAATAAGTGTCATATTTTTTGAAGTTAGTGATTTGTTGTTGGGTGGGGGCGGGTTTACGAGATTGTTGGTTTTAGGTAATTATTATTCGTGAAACCAGCCCCTACAGGCTGTTAAAAATGGTGCAAGATGTGGTATGGACACAGCACTGCTGTGTCCTCTGTGTCCTCATCTTTATGAGTTATTCTTGAATAGCCACACAGGTAGAAAGCATTTTTGCCACACCTGCAATTGGCAACAGATTGAGCATTTCCGCCGCGAAAGCATCAATCAGCAAATAGCGGCTTCTTTCTAAATCTAAACCGCGACTTTGCAAGTAGAAAAGTTCATCATCTTCTAATTGGCTGACAGTTGCACCGTGGGAACATTTAACGTTGTCGGCGACAATTTCCAACTGCGGTTTGGTATCTACGCGGGCCCTGGGCGACAGCAACAAATTCCGGCTCAATTGTCCGGCATCTGTTAATTGTGCCGCTTTGCGAACGAAAACTTTGCCGTTAAATACAGCACGTGCTTTGTTTCCGACAATGCACTTGTGCAATTGGCGGCTTGTACCGTGGGGGTAATTAAAATCGATTAAACTGTGAGTATCAGATAACTGTTCGCCAAAGGCTACGCTTAAGCCGTTTAAAGTTGTTTCAGTGGCTTCGCCGCGCTGAAATACTTCTAAATTGTGCCGCGATATTTTGCCTCCCAAGCTGATAGCATGACAAGTATAACGGCTATTGCGAGATTGTTCGATCGCACTTTTGCCGATATGAACAACTTCCCCACCTTCCCGCTGCAGCCGAATGTGATTCACAGTGGCATTTTCGCCGACAACAACATCCGTTACAGCATTCGTAAATGCAGCGACATTACCGATAGTTGCGTAATCCTCAACCAGCGTCACATTGCTTCCAGGCTCAGCTATGACCGAGCAGTGCGGCTGGGACATCGTGGGAGATGCACCGGGCGCTGTCAGGAACAGCAAGTGAATCGGAAGGTCGATCGACATATTGGCCGGCACGAACACCACCGCAGAATCCGCCAAACCCGCAGTATTCAGAGCGGTAAACACCTCAGTTTGCTGTCTGTGCTTGCTCAAAACATCGCTGATGCGCCCTTGATATTTTTCGGGTACATTAGATAGATTACCTGTGTAAAAGTCGAGCGGCAAATTCGGCAAATTCACCGTTGATAAATGCGGCGCATAAAAACCATTGACAAAAACTAATCTTAATGGTAAATCTGCCCGATCTTTCACCGGCATCGTAATATCAGACAGCTTAATTTCTGGCTGATTGCTTTCCGGTAAATTCAACGGAATTTGCAACAGCGGCGACAAATCAGTAAAACGCCATTCTTCATCCTTCACAGTCGGAAAATGAGAAGAAAATACGTATTGAGCCGCAATGTCGCGCAAATCATCCAACCCGTAAACAGAACTTTTGAGATTAGCAGCGCCCAACTTTTCGCACTGATTCACCAAACCAGCCAAAAACATTTCTCTAGTAGCAACTTGCGTATTCATCATCGCGCGCCTACTCCTGCTGCTTCCTCTTCCACAACCCAGTCATAACCGCGCTCTTCCAATTCCAGCGCCAACTCTTTCGGGCCAGTCAAGATAATTCTGCCGGCTTCCATGACGTGAATAAAATCAGGAATAATGTAATTCAGCAACCGCTGATAGTGAGTAATCACCAACATCGAATTTTCAGCATTTGACAACTGATTTACACCGCCGGCGACAATCTTGAGAGCATCGATATCCAAACCCGAATCAGTCTCGTCCAAAATAGCTAACTTCGGTTCCAACAGCGCCATTTGCAAAATTTCATTCCGCTTTTTCTCGCCACCGGAAAAACCCTCATTAACGCTGCGACCTAAAAAAGAATCATTCATCTTGACAATATCCAGCTTGTCCTCGATTAAATCTTGGAAATCAAAAGCATCTAATTCTTCCAAGCCGCGATGCTTGCGGTGAGAATTGTAAGCCACGCGCAAGAAATCCAGATTGCTAACGCCGGGAATTTCTAAAGGATATTGGAAAGCTAGGAACACGCCAGCCAAAGAACGTTCTTCCGGCGCTAATTCCAGCAAATTTTGACCCAAAAATGTAACTTCTCCGCCCGTTACCGTATAAGCAGGATGGCCGGCTAATATCTTGGATAAAGTGCTTTTACCCGAACCGTTCGGGCCCATAATCGCGTGAATTTCACCCGATTTAATTTCCAGATTCAAACCCTTAAGGATTTGGGTATCTTCCACATTCGCAGTTAAATTGCGGACGGATAGCACCACTTGACTATTTTCAACAATCATCTATTTTTGTCCTTTTCCTCAATGCACTTTACAGTTTTTTTTCTCGTTGCTAGCCTGTACCCATTGGTGACAATTTAACGTTAAACCGATAGTCCGCCAGGGAATGAATTCCCTGTCTCAAAGCTTAAGTCCTCGCTATGAGGACTGAGAAGAAAACTTTTAAACTCATTAGTCCTATGCAAGAGGACTTTAGCTATTAGCCAGGGAATGAATTCCCTGGCGGACGGTGGGATTAAGTTGTCCCCGATGGACTCGGCCTGGAAGGGTTTCTCGCCCGCGAAAATTATCCGACACTTCCTTCGAGTTTCAGACTCAACAACTTATCAGCTTCCGCCGCAAATTCCATCGGCAACTGATTGAAAACATCTTTACAGAAACCGCTAATCATCATCGAAATAGCATTTTCTGCGGAAATTCCCCGCTGTGCGAAGAAGAATAATTGTTCTTCCCCAATCTTAGAAGTAGAAGCTTCGTGTTCCACTTTAGCAGTGTGGTTCTGCACTTGAATATAAGGGAAAGTATTCGCTTGAGCGTTATCCCCAATCAGCATCGAATCGCACTGAGAGTAATTTCTAGAGCCTTTAGCATTCGGCCCCATTTTCACCAAGCCGCGATAGCTGTTGGATGAATTTCCGGCAGAAATTCCCTTAGAAATAATCGTGCTGCGAGTATTTTTACCGATGTGGATCATTTTGGTGCCGGTGTCAGCTTGCTGCTTGTTATTTGTCAGCGCTACCGAGTAGAATTCGCCTACCGAGTTGTCGCCTACTAACACGCAACTGGGATATTTCCAAGTAATCGCGGAACCGGTTTCTACTTGTGTCCAAGAAATCTTAGAATTGACTCCTTGACACAAACCCCGTTTCGTCACGAAGTTGTAAATGCCGCCTTTGCCGTTGGCGTCGCCGGCGTACCAGTTTTGCACTGTGGAGTATTTGATATCGGCATTGTCCATTGTTATCAATTCCACCACGGCGGCGTGCAGTTGATTGGTGTCAAACATCGGCGCGGTGCAGCCTTCTAGGTAAGACACGGAACTGTTTTCTTCTGCGACAATTAGGGTGCGCTCGAACTGGCCGGAATCTCCGTTGTTGATGCGGAAATATGTTGACAATTCCATCGGGCATTTGACGCCTTTGGGAATGTAAACGAAGGAACCGTCGCTGAATACGGCGGAGTTGAGGGCTGCGAAAAAGTTATCGCCTACTGGTACGACGCTGCCGAGATATTTTTCTATGAGTTCGGGATAATCTTTGACGGCTTCTGAGATGGAACAGAAAATAACGCCATCTTTGGCTAACTTTTCTCTAAATGTTGTGGCAATTGAAACGCTGTCGAAAACGGCATCGACGGCGACATTTCCCAGCCGTTTTTGTTCGGAGAGGGGAATGCCGAGTTTCTCGAAGGTTTCTAGCAGTGTCGGGTCTACTTCGTCCAAACTGTTGAGCTTTTTGGGCTTTTGTTTGGGCGCGGAATAGTAGATAATTTGTTGGTAGTCGATCGCGGGATAGTTGACGTGGGGCCAGGTGGGCTCAGTCATTGTCAGCCACTTCCGGTATGCTTTGAGGCGGAATTGCAGCATGAATTCCGGTTCGTTTTTCTTGGCGGAAATCAGGCGGACTACATCTTCGCTCAAGCCGCGGGGGATGGTGTCTGATTCGATGTCGGTGACGAAACCGTATTTGTAGGGTTGGTTGACTAAGGTTTTGACTGTGGTAGAACTCATTATTTTGCGTGTTCAGTGTTCTAGATAATGCTCTCAAAGATGGCAGACGGGGGATTTTAGATTTGAGATTTTGGATTTGGGATTCGGGAATCTTGGTGCAAGCCCTGTCCTTTAAGGACGGAACAAATCGCAAACAGTAAATCTAAAGTATCTAAGCTTCAGACCGAACGGGTGGAGTAAATCTAAAATCCAAAATCGTAAATCCAAAATCGGTTGGTTGTCTGGGCTTGAGCGAGTTCTGCTGGACTGCTCGGTTGAGTTAAACAACAGGTTTGTTGCTTTACTATATTTTAAGCTACATTAACAATAGTGATATTGTCAAAGTCAAATTAATAATTTTTTGTGAAGATGATGGAGACTACTCAGCAGACTTCCACGAAACAAGACATCCTGGAATATTTGCTTAAGGAGGATAAAGGGACGGCTCTTGAGTTGGCGGAGTCTTTGGATATCAGCCCGCAGGCGATTCGCCGTCACTTGAAGGATTTGGAAGCGGAGGGGCTGATTCAGTATCAGTCGGTTCAGGCTGGGATGGGGCGGCCGCAGCACATTTACGAGCTTACCAGTCTGGGGCGCGATCGCTTCCCGAACCGTTACGGTGATTTTGCAGTCTCTTTCCTGGATACTCTGGCGGAAACTGTCGGCCGCGAGCAAGTGATTACTATCCTGCGAAAACAGTGGCAGCGCAAGGCGACGGAGTATCGGCGGCTGGTGGGTGAGGGTTCGCTGCAAGAGCGGGTGACTAAGTTGGTGGAACTCCGCAGGGCTGAAGGTTATATGGCTGAGTGTTATCCTGTAGAATCTGTGGAGGTGGGGATGTGCGATCGCACTGGTTTGGGCGATCGATTTGTGTTTGCGGAACACAACTGCGCGATTTCTAATGTTGCTGAAACTTTTCCGAGTGTGTGTGGCAATGAGTTGGAAATGTTTGCAGCGGTTTTGCCGGATTGTATTGTGGAGCGGACTCACTGGATTATTAATGGGGAACACCGCTGCGGTTATTTGATTGCAAGGAAGAAGGAAGAAGTTCGGCAACGGATTTTGTAACGGATTTAACGGATGTGACGCAGGGAAGTTCGACAACGGATGAGTGTAACGTATGTCACGGATGTCAGGGATTACCAATTACTAATTACCAATTACTAATTACCAATTACCAATTTTTAATATATGGAACCGCTAGCAGATTTTTTAAAGCCGGAAGAGTGCGCGGAAGTTGATATGGCGCTGCTGTCGTCGAAGGAAAAGTTTTCGGCGCGGGTGGCAATCTATGCTTTGAGGGTGCTCAAGCAAATTGCTGAGGAGACTGGTTTGCCCGTGGCTGAGGTGACAAATGGACAGGTGATGTATTGGATTAAGAATGATGAGAGTATTAAAGGGTCGATCGAACTTGATGCTAGTTTTGAAAACTTTTTTACGAATTTGGTAATTGCGTCTTTGCGGCCTTTGAGGCAAATTGCTACAGAAGCTGAAAGCGCGATCGAACAATTAACAGTTAAGCAGGTCGTGGCGTGGTTTGTGAAGGACGGGAAGATTCGCAGAGAACAGGGTGTCGAGGCGGCGTTTTTGGATTTGTGAGTTAAAGGTCGATCGGCAACACTGGCAAATAATACGTCAAACTCGGTGATTGGGGGCAGTTTCGGGCGATCGCAAAAAAGTTTGGACAAAGGGGTTGACAGCCTGGGGAAAACTTGATAAGGTAATTAAGTCGAGCGAAAGAGATGCAGCGCATCAAGCTTAACGCAGACACAGGATTTAAAGTTTTCAAAGCTTTCCTGGTGCTTATGATGTAATGGAACCACTCCGATCCATCCCGAACTCGGTTGTTAAACGTTGCTATGGCGAAGATACTCGGCGGGTCACTGCCCGGTAAAATAGCTCAGTGCCAGGTTAATCATAAATTAAAGCTCTTTTCCCGCAACGACGGAAAAGGGCTTTAGTATTTGGGAATTTACAGATGTTTATAATGACAAGTGCGTAAGTCCAGAACAAAATCTGGTGTAGTTTGGAAAACAAGGGTGAAATGCGTGTTATCAGCCGAAAAATCCTGCGAGATTTCTGTGAAAGCCATGCCGATTCCTGCGATGCACTTTATGACTGGTATAGAGTTTCCAGTAAAGCGGAATGGCAGAACCTAATTGATGTTCAGCAGATTTATCCAAAAACTGAGTCAGTCGGAAATTTTACTGTATTAGACATCTCCAAAAATAATCAAGCCCTTTGTATAGCTAGGTTATAGGGTATAAATGCAATCATAGTAAATTAGCTATAGCGATCCTAAATGATTTTCTATGTACAATATTGATGAATTTTGGGAAAATCAAATTTATGTTCCTTAGTGAAGAACTCAAACAAAAATTTGATAATCTTAAAAGACCTACATAAATACCAATACTTTCTTAAAAAGTTTTTAGCTTGTAACCAAATATCTTCAACGGGATTCTGTTGGGGAGCATTGGGGGCAAATAAAATACAAGTAATTGGCCAATTATCAGGTTCTTTGTCACTATTTACTGTTGATAAGAAATCTCTAAACTCTCCATATTTATGATAACTAGCTCCATCCCAAATTAAGATAATTCTCCGACCTTTATATTTATCTTGTAAATATTTAATAAAGTTGACCGTTGATTTTCCATCCCCAGATGGATGACGAAAGAACGTGAAATTGTTGGCTTTGATAATTGAGAGCACCAAAATAAGTTTGTCGCTCTCTTTCATTAGTAATTGGAATTTCAATTCTCCTATCGGAGCGACCCCAAACGTAGCCTGTCAGATCGCCATGAAGTAGATGACATTCATCTAAAAACAATACTATTATTTCCCCAGATTCTATGCCCGCCTTGTTTTTCGATAAAATCTCGTTAATTTCTTCCCGCTTTTTTTTTACCAGTTCGTCATCGGATTTGGGATTGATTTTTTGAGTCTTTTTCCAACTAATATTGGCAGCCGCGAAAAGTTGAT